>NZ_JBSGTS010000004.1:0-161192 GCF_053607525.1 Kribbella sp. NPDC055110 | reverse complement strand
CCCGGGGCACTTGCCGGGGGGCCCCCCGCCCTGCGCCCGGCCCCTCTGTCGTGCTTGCCTCAGGAGTCCGAAACGGCGCCTTGACCTGCGGTTTCTTCTGTCCGGGAGACTGGCGGAGGATACGAGATTCGAACTCGTGAGGGGTTGCCCCCAACACGCTTTCCAAGCGTGCGCCCTAGGCCTCTAGGCGAATCCTCCAAGCGGAGAGAATACCGAGGGCGCGCGGGAATCCGAAATCGGGGCGTGAACCTGTGGGGTGGCTAGAAGCAGCTAGTCGAGTAGCGCGGGGGCCAGTGCGCGCCACTGCTCGATCGGCTGGGGGCCGGTGACTCCGGTGATCACGTTGACTGCGACGTGGTCTGCGCCGCCGTCCAGGTGTTCGGTCAGCTTGGCCTTGATGTCGGCCGGGCTGCCCCAGGCGGCGAGTGAATCGACCATGTGGTCCGGCAGCTCGGACAGGTCGCTCTCACTGAACCCCTGCCGCTTGAGCGACGCGGCGTACCCGGGGATGCGTGGGAAGAAGCTGATGGTGTCCCGTGCGATCGCTCTGGCCTTCTCAGGGTCTGTTTCCAGTACGGCGAGGTGGCTGACGGCCAGGAGCTTGTCCGGGCCCAGGACCTTCCGCGCCTCGGCGGAGTACGCCGCACTGGTCAGGAACGGGTAGGCGCCAGCGGACCGGTCCGCAGCGAGCTTCAGCATCCGCGGACCGAGCGCTGCGAGCACCCGCCGCTCCACAGGTACGTCCAGCTCGTCCAGGTACGCGTTGAGCGTGGCGATCGGCTTGGCACCATGCGCCCCACCCAGTCCGACCGTGAACCGTCCCGGGGCAGATGCCTCCACGGCGGCGTACGTCGTACTCACGTCGGCGGCGCTGTACTTCACCACCGCCAAGATCCCGCTGACGAACTTGATCGCCGTCGTCGCGCCCACCAGGTCGACGATGGTCTGCAGCCCGGGCAGCGGCCCGCCGGACAGCCAGATCGCCGGGTATCCGAGCTCTTCGGCCGCCCGCGCCGCCGCGATGGACTCCGCACTGCTGTCGAGCCCGGTCGTGATGCCGAAGGGGCCGAATTGATGATCCGTCACCCACCAAGCTTGACCCTCACGACCGAGCCTCGCATCCCTGTTCGCTGAGAGCTCAGAGCCCGGCGAATCCGCGCGTGGATTTCGGACGTGGTGATGGGATCCCGTACACTCGTGGCTGGTTCCCCGCGTGGCGGTATCTCGCCCAATCCCCCCAGGGCCGGAAGGCAGCAAGGGTAAGTGAGCTCTTCCGGGTGCGCGGGGAATCCTCATGTCCGGGAGACAGAGGAGCCCGATGAACGCCGAGAGCCGTTACCTGCAGGAACTGATCATCGCGGAGCTCGGTGTGCCCGCGGCGTTCGACGTGGACAACGAGGTCGAGCAGCGGGTGGAGTTCCTTGCCGATCGGCTCCGTCGGTCCGGTGCGACGGCGTACGTGCTCGGGATCAGCGGCGGTGTCGACTCCGCCACGGCGGGACGCCTCTGCCAGCTCGCGGTGGAGCGGGTGCGGTCGGAGGGTGGTCAGGCGACGTTCGTCGCGATGCGGCTGCCGTACGGCGTGCAGGCCGACGAGGCGGACGCGCAGCGGTCGCTCGAGTTCATCAAGCCCGACGAGACCCTGGTAGTCGATGTGAAGCCGGCTACCGACGCCATGGTCGAGGCGGTACGGCACTCCGGGCTCGGCGAGCGTGAGGACTTCCACGTCGGCAACATCAAGGCCCGTCAGCGCATGGTCGCGCAGTACCTCGTGGCCGGCGCCCGCGGCGGTCTGGTGGTGGGCACGGACCATGCGGCGGAGGCGGTGATGGGCTTCTTCACCAAGTACGGCGACGGCGCGTGCGACCTGACGCCGCTGTCCGGGCTCTCCAAGCGCCGCGTCCGCGCTGTCGGCGAGTGGCTCGGCGCGTCGCCGGAGATCACCGGCAAGGTGCCGACCGCGGACCTGGAGACGAACAACCCGGGCGTCCCGGACGAGGCCGTTCTGGGAGTGACGTACGACGAGATCGACGACTTCCTCGAGGGTCACGACGTGGACGAGAAGGCCGCGAGCACGATCATCGCCACGCACCGCCGTACGGCCCACAAACGAGCCGTCCCCCTCGCCTTCAGCTGAGTCAGGCGGTGTGGGCCAGTTGTAGCTGGCGGACGCGGTTGGCGAGGCGGGCCAGGCGGATGGTCGCGATGTTGCGGTACGCCGGGCGTAGGACGGCCGCTAGCGGGCCGGACTGCTCGAACGTGTGGGTGACTCGGCTGTCCGCGCCGATCGTCCACGTGCCGACCTCACGGAAGCCGGGGACCTGCCAGACGATCTCGACACGGTCCTCCTCGACGATGGTGTACTGCAGCTCGCCGGAGAAGCCCGGACGCACGCGGAGCGCGTAGCGGGTCCCCGGGTTCGTCTCGCGGGGACCTTCGATGGCGATGAACGCCTCGTTCCACTCCGGCAGGCCCAGGGCGTCCAGCAGCACCTGCCGGATCGCCGCCTGGCCGGCGTGGATGGTCTCGGTGGCGTGTTCCATGACTAGTTCTCCTGGTGGGCGAGTGCGGGACCCCGACGGCGGGCCAGGGCAGCCCCGGTCGGGAAGGTGTCGGCGAGCGAGCGAAGGGTCGAGATCGTCTCGTCGAGCGCCTGGCCGGCGAGACGGTCGTCCATGGTGCGGTGCAGCCGGTTCTCCGCGGTGATGACACGGCGGTGCAGCGCGCGGCCCTGCGGAGTCAGGCTGAGCGCGAGATAACGCCGGTCGATCTTGTCGATGCCGCGTTTCACGAGGCCCTGCGCCACCAGCCGGTCGACGAGACGGCTCGGGCTGTTGCCGGTCTCGCAGACGAGTAGCCCGCCGAGCGCGTTCAGCGTCAGGGGTCCGTGGTCGCGGAGCACCCGCAGAACCTCCGCCTGGGAAGGCGTGATGCCGAGCGGGCGCAGCTCCGCGGCGAGCATGCGGTTGCCCTCACGCTGGATCGCCAGCACGAGATAACGAAGCTCCTCGGCAACCTTCATGGCAGACATATTACACGACACGTGTGTCATGTCATCTATTGGTCCGGAGTGTCTCGCCGACTGTTGCCTGAGGCGACAGTTCTGGAAGAGTTCCGGAAGAGTGCCGGAGAAAGTCCGGTTGAGGTCATGGTCAAGGTGACATCGCGGCTGGCACAGTGTGTGCATGAAGGGTCTGATGCAGAGTTACCAGCTGTCCCTGGACACGATCTTCCGGCGGGCGGAGCAGTTCTACCCGGACAAGACCGTCTACACAGGCGGTCCGGCACCCACGAAGGTGACGTACGGCGAGTGGGCGGACCGGACCAGACGCCTGGGCGGGGTGCTGGACACGCTCGGGATCAGCCCCGACGGCCGCGTCGCCACCTTCGCGTGGAACTCGGGCCGTCACCTCGAGCTGTACTTCGCTGCGCCCTGCACCGGCCGGGTGCTGCACACGCTGAACATCAGGCTCTTCCCCGACCAGGTCGTGTACATCGCGAACCATGCCGAGGACGAGGTGGTGTTCGTCGACCGGTCACTGCTCGGGGTGTTCCTGCCGTTGCTGGAGCGGCTGCCCGAGGTTCGCCATGTCGTCGTGATGGACGATCTGCCACCGGGCGCGCCGTCGGCGGAGATTCCGGACGACCCGCGCTTCCACGACTACGAGGAATTGCTCGCCGCGGCGCAACCCGTGGAGTTCCACGTCGAGGACGAGAACCAGGCCGCCGCCATGTGTTACACGAGCGGTACGACGGGGAACCCGAAGGGCGTCGTCTACTCGCACCGGTCCACCTGGCTGCATTCGATCGGTGTCCTGACCAACGCCGGGATCGGACTCGCCGAGACGGACACCGTGATGCCGGTCGTACCGATGTTCCACGCGAACGCCTGGGGCCTGGCGCACGCGGCGCCGATGGCCGGCGCGTCGCTGGTGTTCCCGGGGCCGGACATGAGCCCGCAGGGGATTCTCAAACTGCTCCAGGAGCAGGAGGTCACGCTGTCGGCCGGCGTACCAACGATCTGGCAGGGGTTGCTGCCCCTGCTCGACGGGGTGCAGTTGCCGAAGCTGCGGCGGATTCCGTGCGGTGGGTCCGCCGTACCGGAGGCGCTGTCGGAGGCGTTCCGTGCGAAGTTGGGCCGGCCGATCCTGCAGGCGTGGGGGATGACAGAAACGAGCCCGGTTGCGACGGCGGCGCACGTTCCCGCGAGGAATAAGGACCTGCCCGAGGAGGAGCAGGCGCACCTGAGAGCACGGGCCGGTCTGCCGCTGCCCGGTGTCGAGGTGCGGATCGTGGAGCCCGGTTCGATCACGCCGTTGCCGTGGGACGACGACGTGACCGGCGAACTGCAGGTGCGCGGGCCGTGGATCGCTGCCGAGTACTACCGGCCGGACAACGGGGTGCAGCTGAACACCGAGGACGGGTGGATGAAGACGGGGGACGTCGCCGCGATCGATCAGTACGGGTCGGTGCGGATCGTCGACCGGACGAAGGACCTGGTGAAGTCCGGCGGCGAATGGATCAGCTCGGTCGAGCTGGAGAACCTGTTGATGGCGCATCCTGCGGTGAAGGAGGCCGCGGTGATCGGCGTACCACATCCGAAGTGGGACGAGCGGCCGCTCGCCTGCGTCGTTCTCCAGGAGGGCGCGAGCGCGACCGGCGAGGAGATCCTCGCCTATCTGGAGCCGTTGGTGGCGAAATGGTGGCTGCCCGACGCGGTCGAGTTCATCGACGAGGTTCCGAAGACGTCGGTCGGCAAGTTCTCGAAGAAGGACCTCCGCAGCCGCTTCGCCAACTACCACCTGAAGTAAGGATGGTCAGTCGAAGCAGACGCGGAAGTAGTTCTGGAGGTGGACGAGGGTTACGTCGACGAACTCGGTAGGCCACTCGCCGCCGGTTCGTTCGGCGAGGCCGGTGCCGCGGGCGATGAACTGGCGGCAGATGTACTGGTTCGCCGCGATGATGTCGGCGGGGTCGGTGCCGGCGACCGGGATCGACTCCAGCGTGGCGCGTTGCTCGTCGGACAGGAGGGCGTTCAGGCGCTTGGCTCCGCTGGTTCGGCGTACGCCGCGTTCGGCGAGCATGAGCGCGACGAGTTCGTCGCGTACGACGCCGATGCCCTGGTTGGCGACGACCCGCTCGTCCCGTCCGAGGACCGCGACCAGGTTCCCGAGGAAGTAGAAGAAGCGGTTCACGGTGGCGGCCGGCCAGTACGGTTCCCCGGCCTGACCGCCCTCAGGCGCGAGATCGCCCTCCGGGAACAGGGTCCCGGACCGATCGAACAGCACGCGCACCCCGTCGTACTGAAAACGGTCGAACGACGCGAGCGGATGCACGATCAGATCGATATGCAACCAGTCCGCCGTGATCCCGAGCCCGCCGATCATCCCCGGCAGCCGATCCGCCAGCACAGTCGGCCCGGCGAGCTCCCGCAGTACGTCGTCCCAGTGCTCCTCGAACCACTCGGTGCTGTCGTCCGTCACCACCAGATGTACGTCGACATCGCTGAACCGATCGGCGACGCCTGTCGCGTAACTGCCGATCAGGTAGACCGCGAGGATCCGCTCGTCCCCAGGCAGCAGTTCTTGAGCGCGTTCGATCACCAACTGCTGACGTTCATCCCCGTTCTGCACCTGTCACACCCTAGGCAGGGGTCGATGCTCGTCTTTCGTCGAGGCTCGGCTCAGCGGGCCAAGTCACGGTTCGTGCGGTCGGTTCGGTCGCCGCCGACAGCGCTCTCGCCGGCTTCCCGCGGGACACGAGCGGACTGAACGCCTCGGGTGACTGTGCTGCCTTTCGGTACGTCGACCGCGCCGGCAAGGCTGTCCACGTTGATGCGCAGGCCGTGGGCGACCTCCTCGTCAGCAGCTGTGACAGTGATGCTGCCGGTGCTCGCGCTGACGTTCATCTCACCGGGGCCAGTCGCGTGGACGCTGATCTCGCCCGTATTGGTGCTGAATCTGGACAGCGGTGCACCGAGGTCGTCGACCTGAATCGCCGCGCCGTCGGTCTTCACCGTGGCCAGGATCCCGATCCGGCGAGCTGTGACCGTCGCCTCGGGCCCCTGCGTCCGGACGTCCACGGCCTCGACCTCTCCCAGTTCCACCGGCCCGTCATGGGTTCGCGCCGTGACCGACGTACCGCTCCTGACCGACACCCGGCCCGCCCCAGTCCGCACGGTCACCGCCGCGAGCCCGTCGGTCCGTACGTCGGCGGTATCCGTCTCGCAGTCGAGTGTGCTCCCCGGAGGGAGAGTGAGCCTGACCTCGAGCGGACTGTCGCCCATCACCCGCTGGCCGTCCTCCTGGAACTCGGCTCTCATCGTGTTCCCCGCCGCAACCAGGTCGACGTCGCGCGCCATATCACCCGAGCGCGCGCTGTCGTCGCGTGTGCGGACCGTCATCGACGCCCGCTCGCAGTCCGGGTCCACCCGAGCGTCGATCAACCCGTCCTGCCAGCGCGGCAGCTTCACCGTCACGTGGGCCGGTGCGTTGCCGTCGAGGAACAGTTCGCGGCGGACGATGCCCACTCCAACTCCCACCTGTCGACGGCGAATACGGCCAGTTTCACGCACGGTCGGTTCACTTCCAGGCTGCCGAAGCCGCCGGCCGGCCAGGATCGACACGGAATTGTCCGGGGGCGGCGCTAGGGTTGCGGCGTGGAAGCGCCCCTTGCCTTGTATCGCCGGTACCGCCCGGAGACGTTCGCGGAAGTGATCGGGCAGGACCATGTCACTGCGCCGCTGCGGAACGCGTTGAGCAACAACCGGGTGAATCACGCCTACCTGTTCTCCGGGCCACGCGGGTGTGGGAAGACCACCAGCGCGCGGATCCTCGCCCGGGCGATCAACTGCGAGAAGGGACCGATCGCCGAGCCGTGCGGGGTGTGCAAGTCGTGCACCGACCTGGCCCGCGGCGGGCCCGGCAGCATCGACGTGATCGAGATCGACGCGGCGTCCCACGGTGGTGTGGACGACGCCCGTGACCTGCGCGAGCGGGCCTTCTTCGCGCCGGTCGAGAGCCGCTACAAGATCTACATCATCGACGAGGCGCACATGGTGACCACGCAGGGCTTCAACGCCCTCCTGAAGCTGGTCGAGGAGCCGCCGCCGCACCTCAAGTTCATCTTCGCCACCACCGAGCCCGACAAGGTCATCGGGACCATCCGGTCGCGTACGCACCACTACCCGTTCCGCCTGGTGCCGCCGAAGGTGCTCGCGGACTACATGGCGACCCTGTGCCAGGCCGAGGGCGTGTCGATCGAGCCCGCCGCGCTGCCGCTGGTCGTGCGCGCCGGCGCCGGGTCGGTGCGTGACTCGCTGAGCGTGCTCGACCAGTTGATCGGTGGCGCGGGTCCGGGCGGGGTGACGTACGAGCTGGCGGTCGCGCTGCTCGGTTTCACGCCGGACTCGCTGCTCGACGCGTGCGTGGACGGGTTCGCGGCGCATGACAGCGCGGCGGTGTTCGAGACGATCGAGAAGGTCATCGAGACCGGGCAGGACCCGAAGCGGTTCGCCGAAGACCTGCTGCGACGGCTGCGGGACCTTGTCGTGCTGTCCGCCGTACCGACTGCTGTGACGTCCGGGCTGATCGAGGCTGCGGAGGACCAGGCGGAGCGACTGCAGACGCAGGCAGCCGGGATCGGTCCGGCGGAGCTGACGCGGGCGGCGGACATCGTCGCAGCCGGTCTGCTGGAGATGCGCGGTGCGACCGCTCCGCGTCTGCAGCTCGAACTGATCTGCGCCAAGGTGCTCCTCCCCGGCGCCGACGACTCGACAAACGGCATCCAAGCCCGCCTCGACCGCATGGAACGCCGTCTCACCATCGGAGTTCCTGCCGACGCTGCACCGGTCAGCGCTGGTACGCGGGACGCGGCTCAGACAGCTGCTGGTACGCCGGGCGCTACCGCCACAAGCAGAGCAACCGCCCGAGCAGCCGCAACCGTAGGCACCCGCCCAGCCCCGTCAGACCCACCCGCTGCAGCGCCCACCCCAGCGAGCGCTACCGCTCCAGGCGGTCCGGCCGACGCGAGCAGTCCAGCCGGCGCGCGTGGAGCAGCTGGCGGCGGTGCTGAGCCAGGTGGCCCGGTGGGGGCGTCCGGTGGTGACGGATCTGCGGGTGCTGCGTCCGGTGGTGGGGCACGTACGGGTGCCTGGGGCGACGAACCTGCTGCACAGTCCAGTTCACCTGCGCAGTCCAGTTCACCTGCACAGGCCGTCCAGCCTCCGCAGTCCGGTCAGTCCGCGGCGTCCCCTTCGGCTGCTCCTGCTGCGGCGTCTAGTCAGGCTAGTTCGGGTGCTGGTGCGTCGACTGCTGGTGCGGCTGCTCCTGGCGGGGCGGCTGCTGGTGGGCCTGTGGGGTTGGGGGATATTCGGCGGTTGTGGCCTGAGGTTTTGGAGGCTGTGAAGGCGCAGCGGCGGTTCGCCTGGATCATGCTGAGTCAGAACGCTCAGGTCATTGCGATCGACGATCAGACGCTGACGCTCGGCCTGGTGAATGCTGGTGCCCGGGAGAGCTTTGCGCGTTCCGGAAGCGACGAGATTCTTCGCCAGGCGATGATCGACACCATCGGAGTCGATCGCCGAGTCGAGGCCGTCGTCGACCCGTCAACCGACCCGGGAGCGGGCGGCGGCTCAACTGGTCGACCCGCCCCGCAGTCCGGTGGACCAGGTCACTTGGGTGGCTCCGGCCAGCAGCCCGGTGGCAGCGCAGGCTCCAGCGGCCCCGGCGCCGCGGCTCCCGGCGGCTCGACCCCGGACCCGGGCGGCCCAGGTGCAGTCGGTCCGGGCATTCCAGGCACGAGCGGTCCCGGCTCGGGCGATCCAGGCACTGGCGGGTCCGGCGGGAGCGGCTCAGGTGGAGCCGGCGCCGGCATGAGCGGTGCCGGCCCGGACAGCGGCGCCGGTACCGGCGGTCCGGGCACGGGTGGTGCCGGCGCGGGCGGCCCGGGCATGAGCAGTCCTGGTGCGGGCGCGCATGGTGTAGGCGGTTCGGGTACGGGTGGTTCGGGTGTGGAGGGGCCAACTGCAGGTGGCTCGGGTGTGGGTGGTTCCGGTGTAGGCGGAGCTGGTGCGGGGGGCGTTGGCTCGGCAGCGGCGGCTGGGGTGAGTGGGGCCGGTGCGGTTGTTGCGGGCGGTGCTGGGGTGAGTAGCTCGCCGGGTGGCGTCGGTGGCGCGACCGGGGCCGACGGATCGGGTGCACATGCGGGTGCCGGTGGCGCGGCAGGTTCTCCTGGTGCGGTGGGTTCGGGTGCAGCAGCAGCGCAGGGTGGTGGTGCGGCTCGGGGGGCTGTTGATGGTGGTCGGACTGGGCAGTGGGGGGATGGGCCCGGTGGGGCGGTTGCTCTGCAGGAGCCGCCTGATGAGTACGACGTACCGCCGGAAGATCCGTGGGAGGACGGGCCGGTGGCGCATCCCGCGCGACAGGAGGCGGCTCAGCGGGCGCAGAGGCCTGTGGTGGAGCGGCGGGAGCAGGCGGCCAGCAAGCGTCGGGCGGCTGAGGCTGCAGTGGCCGCTGAGCAGGCGCGGCAGGCGGCTTCTGCGGCTGCGGCTGCTCCTGAGGTGCCGCTGACGCCTGAGGAGGAGGCGGACTCGATCGGGGAGGACGACGTGGTCCTGGAAGAGGACTCCCGTTCGCACACCGATCTGCTTCGCGAGACCCTCGGCGCCCAAATCATCAACGAAGAGCCCAGCTAAGCCCCTGGGGACAGGGCAGATGATCCCGACCCTTGCCGTACGGGTGGAGTCCATCCCTGGCATCTGGTGCGAGCCCACCTCAGCTCTGGCGTGGTGGGGCCTTGTTCACAGGGTTGTCCACATGGGGGGTGGTGGGGTGCGGTGGGGGGTTGGGGGATTCACAGGGGTGTGGATGGGGGTGTCCACAGGGGTGTGGATAAGTGGGGGGAGACTGGTCGGTTTTTGGGGGTGGGTGGGGTTGTCGGGTGGACCGGCTAGTGTTGAGGCTCCGGTTGTTGGCGGCTTGGGTCGGGGATGGCCGGGTAGGGAAGCTCGGGGCTCGGGAGAGCGGTTCGGACGAGGAGATCGCAGTGTTCGACGGTGGCGGTGCTGGGGGCTTCGACATGTCCAACCTGCTCGCGCAGGCACAGGCGATGCAGAACCAGTTGATGGAAGCGCAGGCCGACCTGGAGGGGCAGGAGATCGAAGGATCCGCCGGTGGCGGTCTGGTGACCGCCCTGGTGTCCGGCACGGGCGAGCTTCTCAGCCTGAACATCAAGAAAGAGGCTGTGGACCCGGACGACACCGAGACGCTGGCCGACCTGGTCGTCGCCGCGGTGCGGGACGCCTCGGAGAACGCGAAGCAGGTTGCGGCCGCCGCGATGGGGCCGCTGGCCGGTGGGCTCGGCGGCGCGTTCGGCGGTGAGGGTGGATTCCCCGGTTTCGGTGGCGAGACCCCGGCGGCCCCGGCAGGCTTCGGTCTGCCCGGCGCCCCGCGCGCGGTCGAGGCAGCCGAGGCGGATGACGACCCCGACGAGGACCGGCCTGGTCCCCAGGCGAGCGCCGGCAACCGTGAGAACAACAGTGGTGGCGTCGGGTTCGTGAACCCGGGGAGCCCGGCCGGCGAGCCCGGCCAGAACCCGGCCTGACGTGTACGAGGGTGCCGTTCAGGATCTCATCGACGAGCTGGGGCGGTTGCCCGGTGTGGGTCCGAAGTCCGCGCAGCGGATCGCGTTCCACCTGCTCGCGGCCGACGAGACCGACGTACGGCGGCTTGCGCATGTGCTCGTGCAGGTGAAGGAGAAGGTCAAGTTCTGCGAGATCTGCGGCAACGTCTCCGAGGAGACGCAGTGCCGGATCTGCCGGGACCCGCGCCGCGACCTGAGCCTGATCTGTGTGGTCGAGGAGGCCAAGGACGTGGTCGCGGTCGAGCGGACCCGGGAGTTCCGCGGCCGGTACCACGTGCTCGGCGGGGCGATCTCGCCGATCGAGGGCATCGGGCCGGACGAGCTGCGGATCAAGGAGCTCATGCAGCGGCTGGCGAGCGGCGAGGTGACCGAGATCATCCTGGCCACCGATCCGAACCTCGAAGGTGAGGCGACCGCGACGTACTTGAGCCGTCTGCTGCGGCCCATGGGGTTGCGCGTGACCCGATTGGCTAGTGGACTTCCAGTAGGCGGTGACCTCGAGTACGCCGACGAGGTGACCCTCGGACGGGCGTTTGAAGGGCGACGATCAATCGATGACTGAACCGACAGATATTGCAGAGCTGGCGCTGAGCACGGACTCCGAGGATCTGGAGGAGTTCGCCGAACAGATCGCCGACCAGGTCCGGAGCTTCCTGATCTCGGTGCGGGACATCGCCGGGCAGCCGGACGAGGACGGGGTCGACGAGGGCCTCGCCTCGCTGCCGTACCTGCTGCTCGAGGTGAGCCAGTTGCTGCTCGCCGGCGGCCGGCTGGGTGCGTTCGAGGACTTCGTGCCGGAGGAGCGTTTCGAGAGCGACGCCGGCCCGGACCCGGACCTGGACACGATGCGGGACCGGCTCGCGGTGCTGTTCGAGGGCCTGGACGAGTATGCGGAGGTTTTCGATCCGTACGCCGCTCCGCCGGAGATCACCGTCAACCGGCTCTCCGACGACCTCACCGCGATCGCGACCGACCTGGTCCACGGCCTCGCGCACTACGAGGAAGGCCGGGTTGTCGAGGCGCTGTGGTGGTGGCAGTTCTCGTACGTGTCCACGTGGGGTGCCGCTGCGAGCGCCGTACTGCGGGCCATCCAGTCGCTGATCGCGCACGACCGGCTGGAGCCGGCGCACGACGCGGAGACCGAGGCGACGGACCGTGAGCTCGTCGAGGTGGCGGAGGAAGCCGTCCAGCGCCGCTGAGGTCGCGGGTGTCTGTTTTCGAGGTGATTCAGCGGTTGCCCGAGCCGGCCGTCGTACGGCGGGTGAGCCGGGCGATCGCGGTGCTCGACGTTGTGCTGAACGACGACGCGTCGACCAGATGCTACGAGTTCGACGCGCGCTGGTCCGGGACCGAGGAAGCTGCCCTGATGCGGGACGGGTCGGGGAACGAGTACTCGATCGTGTTCTCACCGGACGGGACGTTCGCGTACGGGTTCGACCACGAGTCGCCGATGTCGCCGTACGTGAACGGGATGAAGCCCTGGCCCGGGCTGCTGCACGGCGTACCTGAGGTGTTCCACGAGCAGCGGGACGACAAGGCGTTCTGCGATGAGGCGCCGCGGGCGACGGTGTGCTTCTGGCGTACGACGGACGACACCGCCTGGCGTTGCGGGCCGGTGGAGAACGCCGACGCCGACGGAGCGGACCGGCTGTTCGAACTGGTCGCGGACGGCCGGCCTGAGGCGTACCTGACGTTCGCCGAGGAGTACTACGAACAAGCGCTGGACCTCGACGCCGTCCGGCACGTGTACGCGCTGATGCCGCTGACGGAGTACGTCGTCACGTCGCTCAATCGCCAACGGCGCTTGGCCGATCTCAAAGAATCCATCGCCGAGATCGGCTACCCACGGTCCTAGTCCGGGAGCATCGGCATCTCCAGGCCCTGCGACTTGCCGAGCAGGATGCCTCGGGTGATGGCGTTGGTGCCGAACTTGTCCTTGACCTGGTCGAGAGCGGAATCCAGCTCGTTGTTGGCCGCCTTGTCGAAGGGGAGCGCCAACTGGAGCGCGGCCTCGTTCTCCAGGTTGCCGACGGAGATGCCGATCATGGTGATCCCCTGGGCGGTGATCAACGGGTGAGCCGCGCGCAGCAGCGCTCGCGCGGTGACCAGGATCGCGCGCGTCTGATCTGTTGCCTGGGGCAACGTATGGGATCGGGTGGCGCGGGTGAAGTCGTCGAAGCGCAGCCGGAGCGTCACCGTCCGGCCGGAGCGGCCCGCGGAGCGCATCCGGCGGCTGACGCGATCGACGAGACCCGCGAGTACGGCGTCCAGCGTGGCCGGCGACTTGGGCGAACGGCCCAATGCCCGTTGCGATCCGATCGAGCGCCGTCGTCGGCCGACCTCGATCGGACGTGGATCCCGGTTGTGCGCAAGGGCGTGCAGGTGTCGCCCGGAGGCCCGGCCGAGCATCGCGACCAGCGCCGCCTCGGGCAGCATCGCGACATCGCCCACCTTGGTCAGCCCGCGATTCCGCAGCTTCTCCGCCGTCACCTCGCCGACGCCCCACAACCGCGAAACATCCAGCGGGTGCAGGAACTCGAACTCCCGGTCCGGCGCGACCTCGAGCAGGCCGTCCGGTTTCGCGACGCCGCTCGCCACCTTCGCCAGGAACTTCGTCCGCGCTATCCCGACCGTGATCGGCAGTCCGACGCGCGACAGCACCTCCGCGCGGAGACGTCGCGCGATCTCCAGCGGCGTACCGCGGATCTTCCGCAGGCCGGCGACATCCAGGAACGCCTCGTCGATCGAGAGTCCCTCGACCAGCGGCGTGGTGTCCTCGAAGACCTTGAAGACCGCCTTGCTGGCCTCGGAGTACGCCGACATCCGCGGCTCGACCACGATCGCGCCCGGGCAGCGACGCAACGCCTGCCCGCCGTTCATCGCGGTCCGCACGCCGAACGCCTTGGCCTCGTAGCTGCAGGCGAGCACCACGCCGGCGCCGACGATCACCGGCCGGCCGCGCAGGCGTGGGTCATCGCGCTGCTCGACCGACGCGTAGAACGCGTCCAGGTCGGCATGCAGGATGGTCGCCTGCGGTTCGGGCACGAACATATGTTCGCATAAACCGTCGACAATTGAGATAGGGAGAATTCCCGACGCGGTGGACATCGATGTCAGGAAAGAATGAGCCTTATGGACCTGACGGCGTACCGCGATCTCTGGAAGACCCAAGGCGTGATGGCGCTGCTCGCCTCGGCCTTGATCGCGCGGCTGCCGGTGCTGGCGACGATGGTCCCGTTGGCGTTCCTGGCCAAGGACGCCGCCGGCAACTTCGGCTGGGCCGGTGTGGTCGCGGGCGCCTACTCCGTCGGTACGGCGGTCGCGAGCGTCGTCTGGTCCCGCATGGCGGACCGCAAGGGCGCTCGCAAGGTAGTGATCGGCACCGGGATGGCCTGGGGTGTCTGGATGGCAGTGCTCGCCCTGCTGCCCTACAGCTGGTACCGGTTGCTCCCGGTCGCGGCTGCGCTGGCTGGTGTGTTCGTCGCACCCGTCACGTCCGCACTCCGCGCCAACTGGCCGCGGATCGTCCACGGCTCCCGACTCCGTGCGGTCTACTCACTCGACGCCACGGCGCAGGAGCTGCTGTTCGTCTTCGGTCCGATGCTCGGCGCGATCATGGTCAGTTTCGCGAGTCCACGGGCCGGTCTGCTGGCCTGTGCGGTCACGGCGGCGGCAGCGATCTGGTGGTTCGGTCTGAACCAGCAGCCCGGCGTACCGCATGACGACCAGGCCGGTCCGCGTCCGACTGCCTGGCAGTTGGTGTTCCATCCGCACCGTACGCCGATCCTCGTCGCCTGGGCGTGTCTGGTGATGGGGTTCGCCTCGATGTCACTCGGCATGGTCGCCGTCGCGGACGAGCACGGCAACCGGTTGATCGCCGGCGTACTCGAGACGGTCGCAGCCGTGGGCAGCGTGACCGGCGGTGTGATCAACGGCGCACTGCCAGGCGGGCGTACGTCGTCTGTGTGGAAGCGGATGCTGTTGCTCGCCGCACTCGTCGCCGCCTGCATCTTCGTGACGTCGTCCGTGGTCGCGCTGGCGATCGGGATGTTCGCCGCCGGCTGCATGATCGCGCCGACGGTCGCCGCACTCTACGAACGCGTCGGCGCGCTCACCCCGACCTCCGCGCACACCGAGATCTTCGGGTGGACGCAGAGCGGCGGAATGGTCGGCTCGGCGATCGGGTCCGCCGTCGCCGGCGCGGTGGTCGAAGCGTTCGGCGTTCGCTACGCGTGGGTCCTGACCGCGGGCCTCGTCGTGCTCGCGACCCTGTCCCTGCTGCGGGTTCCGCCCCACCGACCTGTCGACACGAGGGCCGTCGACGACGCTGTGGTCGCGGCGTAGCGCAC
Organism: Kribbella sp. NPDC055110; assembly: GCF_053607525.1. Classification (NCBI taxonomy): domain Bacteria; kingdom Bacillati; phylum Actinomycetota; class Actinomycetes; order Propionibacteriales; family Kribbellaceae; genus Kribbella; species Kribbella sp. NPDC055110. The sequence goes on along the minus strand of NZ_JBSGTS010000004.1, from coordinate 146,202 downwards.
GCGGTAGTTCGCTTCCAGTACGCCGCCGTCGCGGGCACACATCGAGATCAGCTGCAGGTGCCGCCGGTCCAGGAGCATGCCTCGACCCGCAGCGACCGGGTGGATGAGCAGGGAGATCTCGTCGAGCAGACGCCACCGCAGTAGCGAGCGGACCAGCATCAGGCTGCCGATCACGCGCAGGTCCTCACCGGGCACGGCCTTGAGAGCGGACAGCACGCGGCGGGTGTCGCCCTGGAGTACCTCGGTGCCGGGACGGGCAACCACAGGACGGGATCCGACCACGAGGTTCCGCGTGTGCTCGAGTCCGCCGAGCAATCCGGCGTACCGCTCGAACGTGCGGCGGCCGAGCAGCACTGTCCCGTTGTCAGGCATCAGCTGCCCGATCGCCGGTCGCGTCAGCCATTGCTCCGGCCGCTCGACGATGCCGTCCTCGGACATGCACAGCCTGGCCACGATGTTCCGCATACCTACACAGATGCAGGTAATGCCTCGAAGGTTATGTCCGGCGGCCGCGGTGCAGCTCGGTCTCCAGGGCGTCGAGCCGGTTGGTCCAGAACTTGCGGTACCGGTCCAGCCAGCTGTCGATCTCCCGCAGCGGCTCGGGATCGACGGCGTACAGCCGCCGCGTGCCGTCGACGGTCACGGTCGCGAACCCGTTGTCACGCAGCACTCGCAGGTGCTGGGACACGGCCGGCTGGCTGATGCCGAACTCCGCGCCGATGGTGCCGGCGATACTGCCGGCCGGCAGCTCGCCGTCGGCGAGCAGCTCCAGGATCCGGCGCCGCACCGGGTCGCCGAGAATGTCGAACGCGTGCACCGGTACAGTGTTTCAGTGATGACTTATATGGACAAGTACCGCTGACCGGTTGCTGGTCAGCCGGTAGGCAACGGTCAGGTCACGGCTAGAATGAACGCCGAGACTACGCCTGGTGCAACGCCGCACGGCGTACCGCAACCAGTGGTTTGAGGAGACACAGCTGTGGGACGCGTCGTACACAAGTACGGCGGTTCTTCGGTCGCCGACGCCGATTGCATCAAGCGCGTGGCCCAACGGATCGTCGCGACTAAGAAGGCCGGGAACGACGTCGTGGTCGTCATCTCCGCAATGGGGGACACCACCGACGAACTGATGGACCTGGCCCAGCAGGTCTCACCGCTGCCGCCGCCGCGCGAGCTCGACATGCTGCTCACCTCGGGTGAGCGGATCTCGGCCGCACTGCTGGCGATGGCGATCGCGAACCTGGGCTACGAGGCGCGCAGCTTCACCGGCTCGCAGGCCGGCGTGATCACGACCGCCGCGCACGGCAACGCGCGCATCATCGACATCACGCCAGGCCGGATCGAGGCCGCGCTCGGCAAGGGCCACATCGCGATCGTGGCCGGTTTCCAGGGCGTCGCCCAGGACACCAAGGACATCACCACGATGGGCCGCGGCGCCTCCGACACCACCGCGGTCGCACTCGCCGCCGCGCTGGAGGCCGACTACTGCGAGATCTACACCGACGTGGACGGCATCTTCACCGCGGACCCGCGGATCGTGCCGGCCGCCCAGCAGATCCCGAAGATCTCCTACGAGGAGATGCTCGAGATGGCTGCCTGCGGCGCGAAGGTGCTGCACCTGCGCTGCGTCGAGTACGCGCGGCGTTACAACGTCCCTGTCCATGTGCGTTCCTCCTTCTCGCAGAAGGAAGGCACCTGGGTCGTCGATGCGAAGGAACTGGATCAGATGGAACAGGCGATCATCTCGGGCGTCGTGCAGGACCGCGGCGAGGCCAAGATCACCGTGGTCGGCGTGCCCGACAAGCCGGGTGAGGCGGCCCGGATCTTCGAGACGGTCGCCGGTGCCGACACCAACATCGACATGATCGTGCAGAACGTGTCGGCGGTCGCCACGAACCGCACCGACATCTCGTTCACGCTGCCCCGCGCCGACGGCGCCCGGGCGATGTCCGCGCTGGCGCGGACGAAGGACGAGGTGGGCTACGAGCAGTTGCTGTACGACGACCAGATCGGAAAGGTCTCCGTCGTCGGAGTCGGAATGCGCTCGCACCCGGGCGTTTCGGCGAAGTTCTTCTCCGCGCTCGCCGAGGCCGGCGTGAACATCGAGATGATCTCCACCTCGGAGATCCGGATCTCGGTGGTCGTGGACGAGAACCTGGTGGATGCTGCCGTGACCGCGGCGCACACCGCATTCGATCTGGACGACGAGCACACCCAGGCTGTCGTGTACGGAGGAACTGGACGGTGACCCCTGTGAGCGCATTGGACAACGAGATCGACGATCGGGCAGGCCTGCCGTCGCTGGCGGTGGTCGGCGCGACCGGAGCTGTCGGGTCGGTGATGCTGACCCTGCTCTCGACCCGGGAGAACGTCTGGGGAGAGATCCGGCTGATCGCGTCCGAGCGCTCCGCGGGTAAGCGGTTGAAGGTCCGCGGCGAGGAGGTCGAGGTCGTCGCGATCAGCGAGCAGGCCTTCGACGGCATCGACGTGGCGATGTTCGACGTACCGGACGAGGTGTCGGCGCACTGGGCGCCGATCGCGGCCGCCAAGGGCGCCGTCGTGGTGGACAACTCCGGCGCGTTCCGGATGGACCCGGACGTGCCGCTGGTGGTCCCCGAGGTGAACGCCGAGGCCGCGCGGAACCGGCCGAAGGGCATCATCTCCAACCCGAACTGCACGACGCTGTCGATGATCGTCGCGATCGGTGCGCTGCACCACCGCTACGAGCTCGAGCAGCTCGTGGTGGCGTCGTACCAGGCCGCCTCCGGTGCCGGGCAGTCCGGGATCGACACGTTGTACGACCAGCTCGCCAAGGTGGCCGGCAACCGCGAGCTCGGGAGTACGCCGGGTGATGTGCGGCGCCTGGTCGGCAACGACCTCGGCCCGTTCGCGGCCCCGTTGGCGCTCAACGTCGTACCGTGGGCCGGCTCGCTCAAGGACGACGGCTGGTCGTCGGAGGAGCTGAAGGTCCGCAACGAGTCCCGCAAGATCCTCGGCCTGCCGGACCTGAAGGTGTCGGCGACCTGTGTACGGGTCCCGGTCGTCACCACGCACTCGCTGTCGGTGCACGCCCGGTTCGGCCAGGAGGTCGACGCCGACGGCGCCCGCGAGGTACTGCGGGACGCTCCCGGCGTGCTGCTCTTCGACAACCCGGCCGAGGGCGAGTTCCCGACGCCGGCGGACGTCGTCGGCACCGACCCGACCTGGGTCGGCCGGATCCGCAAGTCGCTCGACGACCCGAACGCGCTCGAGCTCTTCGTCTGCGGCGACAACCTCCGCAAGGGCGCCGCCCTGAACACCGCCCAGATCGCCGAGGTCGTCGCCAAGGAATTCATCCCCGCGAAAGCATGACCTGACTTGTGCGGGCCCGGACCACTTAGTGGTCCGCGCCGCAAGTTCGTCGGGGGTCGGCAACGGCTTGACACCGGTGAACGCGGGCGACGGATGGTTTGGGGAGTTCTGCACACCTGAAACGACCAGCAGAACTCCCCACTCCACCACGCCAGGAGACACCCCGACGAACTTACGGCGCGGACCACTTAGATTCGGAATCTTCGCATTCTTTGAAGTATCGTTCTTGTCATGGTGACCTACACGATGACCCAGGCGACCAAGCGGACCGCCGAGATGGTGAACGAGGCCCGCTACACCAACCAGCCGGTCCTGATCACCGATCACGGCAAGCCGGCCGCCGTGGTTATCTCGCCCGGCTTGCTCGCGCACTACCAGGCACTCGAGGATGCAGCTGACCTGGCCGCGATCGAGGCGATCAAGGCCGGAGGTGGGCCTCGCTGGGTCTCCAACGACGAGGCTCAGCGCCTCATGGACGAGATCGAGGCCGAGGTCGACGCCGGGACTGACGGCCTGGCCACTGGCCGGTGACCGAGCGGACGCTGATCTTCGACCGCGGCTGGTTCACCGGCTACCGCGACCTGTACGCGGCCGATCGTCTCGCGGCGAAGCGGATCCGGGCGGCAGCCAACGCGCTGGTCCGTGATCCGGAGCCCCCGGGTAGCGTCGTACTGGGCGGCGGCCTGGTCCGCCGTCTGCACATCGGTGACTACCGGGTCATGTACGAGGTCACCGACGACACGGTCCGGGTGTGGTCGCTCGGACGTACACCGGGCTGACCAGTTGGTGACGGCCTTCTACAGCCAGTTTTCGCGGGCGGCGTGGAGGGCTAGTTGGAAGCGGGTGCTGGCGCCGGTGCGGTTCATCAGGCGCTCCAGGTAGCGGAAGAACGTGCGGCGGCTGATGCCGAGGGTGCGGGCGATGGTGTCGTCCGCCGCGCCGGTGGCCAGGAGGGCCAGCAGGCGGCGCTCGATGGGCTCCAGGCGGTCGTCCTCGGCGCCCACCGACGCGTGCAGTGGCAGCGCGTTGCGCCAGCACAGCTCGAACATCCCGATCAGCGCGGACAGCAGGCTGCTCGGCCGGATGATCAGCAGCGACCGGTTCACGTCGGTGTCGCGCGCGGACATCGACACGAACGCGATCGCCCCGTCGATGATCGTCAGCTTCGCCGGTACGTCGGGTAGCACCCGCGCCTGCTCACCCGCCTCCACACACGGGAGGATGTTCTCGGTCAGGTAGCCCGGCACCTCGACGGACTCCGGCGAGTACACGACCCGGTAGGAGACGCCGCGTCGGAGGTGGTCGATCTCCTCCTGGTTCGGTCCGCCGATGTAGTACGGCGGGGAGTCGATGGCCAGGATCTCGCGCTGTACGCCGCTCTTGATCTGGTGGATCCGCTCGACGATCGCGCTGCCGGTGACTACCTCGATCAGATGCGTGGTGGACTCGTTGTGCACGGTCCGGCGGAACTCGTCGTACGCGTTCAGGACCTCGATCCGGGCCTGTTTCAGCTCGGACTCGCGGCGCAGCGTCATCGCCTCCAGACCCGCGTCCGGCGGCACCGGCAGGTAGCGCGAGTGGTCCGAACCGGAGCGCCGGGCCAGCCCGGCCTGCACCAGGCCGATCAGGGTGGCGTCGATCGAGCGTTCCCGGTCGGGGACCGCCTCGCTCAGTTCGGTGATCGACGACGGGCCGGTCCGCAGCAGATGCTGGTAGACCCTGATCTCGTCGTCGTTGAGCCCGAGCACCCTCAAATGGCCGACACGCTCCGTGTCCGTTGTGCTCACAAAGCTCCCCTCCCTTCCGCCTGCTGTCACCGCCCGCTACCGCCCTTCCAGCCTAGACGGGGCGATCCAGCGCCGTCGGCACTGAACGTGTCGACGCCACTGCACGCAGCGATATTTGTTGTCCCGTCAGCATTCTTGTGCCGTGTCACCATCTGGCCACCATTTCCGCGCAGTCGTGAGCGAGAATTGAGGTCCAGCAGCCCGGCGACGGACCACCTGAGCGCCGCCGGGCTGCTGTTCCAATTCTGGCCCGTGTTGGCTGTCTCGTCAGCGGAGCCTGTTTCGGTTGGGTCTCGATCCCGGCGCATCGGTGCCCTCGCACTTCCGTGCCATCACTGGCTGTGCCGGAGGGTGTACAAAATGTGGCATCTCCAATCGTGAGGCCGATGAGGAGGAGTGCCCGATGCGACCGGTTCCGCCCTGTGCCGCCGACCGTACCGGTGCCGCCGTCCCCAGCGCTCGCGGGTCCTTGCAGGGATCCCGCCAGGCGTTGTCCTCCTGCGGTCTCCGGTCCGTCCCCACACCTGCTGCGCGCACCTGCCGGCGAACGCAGCACCTCTGGGGACGGACTGAAGAGCTTGCCTCCCGGCAAGCTCGAGGCGCGATGACCGCCGCCCTGGTCATCGTGCTGCCTGATCCGGCGCGGCTGTCCGCTCCCGCCCAGTGCGGACGTGCTCCCGGATCGACGGTGGAACCCCAGGGGGTGCTGAAGGGTGCTCCGTGGATGGTGAGGCTGTCCATGGGGAGCGCGGATGTGATGTTGCGTGTCACGTCCGCCGCCCGGCACGCCCCGGCCAGGACGCACTTCCTGGGGTCCCGCCCACACCACCCGTGCCCGTTGACCTCTGGCGTCACGCGGCCGGTGTGACACGTCACGTCAACTTCGCCCGGCCGGGTAGCGTCGTACTTCGTGAATTGACCGGGATTTGACTTGGCTGGAAGGCGTTTTGGTCGTCCCCGGCTGTCAAATGTATATTCCGGATAACGATCGGCGAAGGACGACGCAGGTGTTGTGGATGCAGCGGGGTACGACGTTTGGTAGCCGTCCGTACGTCGTTGCTCACTAAGGAGGACCGCTGTGTCGTCGGCGTCCGTGCCGATCCGCTACTCTGCTTCCCGGTCTGCGTCGGCCATCGTGGATCCAACTTTCCGGCAGAGAGAGGCATCGCCTGAATGAACGCGACTAGCGTCGACGAGGAGTTCAACCCGTCGGTGCACGTGTACGAACCACACAAGGTCGGTCTGCCGGCACTGCGCCCGTACTTCAAGGCGCTGTGGCAGCGGCGGGAGTTCGCAGCGGAGATGTCCCGGACCAACATCCGGGCCGCCAACACGAACACCTTCTTCGGCCAGGTGTGGCTGGTGCTGAACCCACTGCTGCTCGCAGCGGTCTACTACCTACTGGTCGACATCATCGCCGGTGGGAGTTCAAAGATCGACGCCGGTGAGCGGTTCGCACACATGTGCGGCGGCCTCTTCGCCTTCTACTACTTCTCCGGTGCGATGACCGCCGGTGCGGCCAGCGTCGTCGGTGGCGGCAAGCTGCTGATGAACCAGTCGTTCCCGCGGATGCTGTTGCCGTTGTCCGCGGTGCGGACGGCGTTCTTCCGCTTCCTGCCGACCCTGGGCGTCTACCTGGTCATCCACCTGGCGATGCGGCAGCGCTTCCACTGGGCGATGCTGCTGGCCCCGGTGTTCCTGATCATGCTGACGGTCTTCGCCGCCGGCATGGGCATGATCTTCGCGGCCCTGCAGGTGTACTTCCGGGACACCACCAGCTTCCTGCCGTACTTCGTGCGCATCTGGCTGTACCTGTCACCGGTCCTGTGGTTCGCCGAGCAGGCCCCGGCGAAGTTCAAGGGCTTCATCCAGTACAACCCGCTGTATCCCCTGATCGGCGGTTGGGCCGATCTGCTGGTCCGCGGCGACATCCCGAAGTGGCAGATGTGGGCCGGCGGTGGGTTCTGGGCGATCGTCGCCTTCGTGATCGGCTCGCTGTTCTTCATGTCGAGGGAGCGTGAGTTCGTTGTCCGTCTCTGACACTGAGAAGAAGCCGATGCAGAAGAGCCCTTCGGAGATTCCGGCCGTCAAGGTGCAGGACGTGTCCATCACCTACCGGACGACGTTCGAGCGGGTGCCGACCTTCAAGAGCGCGCTGGTGCGTTTCGGTCGCGGCGAGCGGGCGGTCCGTGAGGTCAAGGCCGTCCAGAACGTCTCGTTCGACGTCAACCACGGCACCACGATCGGCATCATCGGCGCGAACGGCGCCGGTAAGTCGACGCTGATGCGCGCGGTCGCCGGCATCCTGCCGCCGACCTCGGGCCGGATCGAGGTGCACGGCCGGGTCTCCACCCTGCTGTCGCTGGGCGTCGGCTTCAACGCCGCCCTGTCCGGCAAGGAGAACGTTGTCCTCGGTGGTCTCGCGGCGGGTCTGAGCCGCAAGGAGATCGAGGCGCGGTACGAGGAGATCGCGGAGTTCGCCGAGCTCGGTGACTTCATGGAGATGCCGATGCGGACGTACTCGTCCGGCATGTTCAGCCGGCTGGCGTTCTCCGTCGCGGTGCACATGGATCCGGACATCCTGCTGATCGACGAGGCGCTGTCCGCGGGTGACGCGTCGTTCAAGACCAAGGCCGCGGCCAAGATGTCGGAGCTCGTCACCAACAGCCGCACGATGTTCCTGGTCAGCCACGCGATGAGTAGCGTCCGCGAGCTGTGCAACGACTGCATCTGGTTGCACAAGGGCAAGCTGATGATGCGTGGCGAGCCCAACGAGGTCATCCAGGCCTACACGAAGTTCCTGCAGGTCGGCGAAGCAGAAGCTGTCTCACTCGAGGACCTCTGACCAATGTCACGCAGCACCGCGCCGGACGTGGGGATCATCACGACCGGCCACGACGTGGCCGATGCGCGCCTGCACAAGATCACGGCTGCCCTGCAGCACCGTGACCTGTCGGTCGAGCTGTGGGGCCTCGGCGACGCCGACGGTGGACCGGCGGGTGCCGTCGTGCACGCCGGGCCGCGCGGCAACCTGGTGCAGCGGCTGGCGCGGACCGCCGTACTGCCGTGGCGGACCAACGCCAAGGTGGTGATGACGGTGGACCCGGACATGATTCCGGTCACCCGGCTCGTCACCGCGCTGCGGCGGCGCAAGTTCGTGGTCGACGTACACGAGGACTATGAGCGGCTGCTCGCCGATCGCGCGTGGGCGCAGGGTCCGGCGGGTCTGCCGGCCCGGCTGATCGTGCGCGCCGGGTCGAAGCTGGCCGCGGGCGCCGACCTCACCGTGGTCGCCGACTCGCACCTCGCACCGCACCAGGCCAAGCACCGCATCGTGGTGCAGAACCTTCCCGACCACGGCTTCCTGGCCCCGTCCCCGCCGACCGGCGCACCGCGCGCGGTGTACGTCGGGGACCTGCGCAGGAGCCGTGGACTGTTCGACATGGTCGAGACCGTCGCCGCAGCGCCGGACTGGTCTCTCGACCTGGTCGGCCCGGTCGCACCGTCAGACCGGGACGAGCTGGAAGCCCGGGTCGCCCAGCCCGACCTGACCGGTCGGGTCCGGCTGCACGGGCGCCAGCCACCGGCGGACTCGTGGCAGCTCACCAAGGGAGCTTGGGCGAGCCTGGCCATGCTGCAGCCGACCCCGGCGTTCGTGGAAGCGATGCCGTCCAAGATCTACGAGTACCTCGCCAGCGGTCTTCCCGTGCTGTCCACCCGGCTGCCCCGGCAGTCGAAGGTGATCGAGGAGTCCGGTGGCGGAGTCCTGGTGGACTCGGTGGCGGAGGCATCCGAGACCCTGCGGCGCTGGTCCGCGGACCCCGGTGAGCTGGAGAAGCTGCGCGACCACGCGCTGCAGTGGGCGGCGGACCATCTGCCTACGAACACGCCGTACGACGACCTGGCCGACGCAATTCTCAATCTTTTAAGAGGAACTGCATGACCGACCGCCCACACCTGCTGTACGTCGCCTGGGGCTTCCCGCCCTGCCGAGGCGGCGGTGTCTACCGGGCCCTGGCCACGGCCAACCGGTTCGCCGCGCTCGGCTGGAAGGTGACCGTGCTGACGGCCGACCGCGACACGTTCTTCCGGTTCACCGGCGCGGACCTGACCCTCGAGGAGCGGGTCGATGAGTCCGTCGAGGTCGTCCGGGTCCCGTTCGAGTGGCCGATTCTCGAAGCCGACCTGCGCCGCTGGTCCAAGCGCCGGGCGTCGAACCCCAAGCTCTGGGCCAAGTGGCGCACGAAGCAGGACCAGATCCCGTTCCCGGAGAGCGGCTACGGGCCGTGGCGTTCGGTGATCGAGAAGGCCGCCGAGCGCATCCACCAGGCGCACAAGGTCGACCTGACGGTCGCCACCGCCAACCCGCACGTCGCGTTCACGGCGGCGTACCACCTGCACAAGAAGTTCCAGGTGCCGTACGTCATGGACTACCGCGACGCGTGGCTGCTGGACGTGTTCACCGGTGACCGGCTGCACGAGCCGAACAGCCGCGCGGCCAAGTGGGAGAAGAAGCTGGTCGAGTCCGCGCGCGAGGTCTGGTTCGTGAACGACCCGATCAAGGAGTGGCACGAGAAGCTCTACCCGGCCCAGGCGAGCCGGATGCACACGGTCGCCAACGGCTTCGACCCCGACCTCGTGCCGGACACGCAGGACCGGGGCGCGGTCACAGACCGCCCGCTGGTCTTCGGGTACGTCGGAACGGTGTCGCCGAAGGTGCCGCTCGCGGACTTCGTGAAGGGCTGGCAGCTCGCCAAGGAGCAGTCCGAGGAGCTCGCCGGCGCGAAGGCGAAGATCTACGGCTACCTCGGGTACTACGCGCAGCCGCGGGCGGACATGCTCGCGACGATCAACAGCGCCGCCGAGGACGGGGTCAGCTACGAGGGCCCGGTCGGCAAGGCGGAGATCGCCAAGGCGTACGACGAGTTCGACGCGCAGCTGCTGATGCTGGGCAAGGGCCGGTACGTGACGAGCGGCAAGGTGTTCGAGTACCTCGCGACCGGGTTGCCGGTGGTGTCGGTGCACGACCCCGAGAACGCGGCGTCCGACGTACTGCGTGGGCATCCGTTGTGGTTCCCGGTCGCGGAGGTGACGCCAGAGGCGATCGCGGCAGCGCTGATCGAGGCGGCGCACGCGGCCCGCACCGCGGACGAGGGCATCCGGGCGAAGGCGCGCGAGTTCGGTGCGTCGTACCGGCGGGACCTGCAGCTGGATCCGCGGATCGAATCGCTGGCTGCGAGTGTGAAGGGGGTGGCGGCATGAGCAATGTTGTCCTGTTGTCGACGCGCAAGCTGCCGCCGACGTACTTCGACCAGGTCCGTGAGGATCTCGGCGACCCGAACATCACCATCGACGTCATCGGTTGGGTGGCGCCGTCGGCGTGGGTGGCTGACAAGGTCAACACGTTCACGCTAATCGGTCCGGGTCGGATGCCGACCGAGCCGGTGGCGGAGGAGGAAGTAGCAGAGGTTGAGGCTGCTGCTCCGGTTGCTGCGGAGCCTGCACCTAAGCCGGAACCTGCTCCTGCGCCGGCTGCTGCGCCGAAGCCGAAGCCGACCGGGGCCAAGCGTGTCATGAAGGCGGTCGAATGGCGCGCCCGGAAGGCGAAGAAGGTCGCCGGCCGGATGTTGCCCAAGGCAATCAAGACCTCGGCGCCGGTGAAGTTCCTGCGCGGTCAGCGGGCGACCAGCGATCTCGGCAAGACGTACTGGGAGCGGGTGCTCAGCCGTCGCGACGTGCTGTCGACCATCGACCAGGCCGACGTCGTGATCGCACTCGACGCCGGCGCGATCTGGGCCGGCTGGAACCTCGGCCAGCGGAAGGCCAGCACCCCGGTCGTGCTCGGTCTGCCCGCGGCTCGCCGGGAGCTCGACATGATGAAGGTCCCAGTAGGTAATGGGTGACACGGCGACGATGACGATCCGCGAGCACCTGCCGGCGCCGTTGGCCCGGACCGCGGGAGCGGTCCGGCGGCGCCTGCGGGGCTTGCGGTACTCGTACGCGCAACTGCCGGCGTTCCCGCCGGCAGCGACGACACCGGTGCGGATGCTGGTCGGACCGACCAACTCCGCCGGTCAGGGGCACGCCTGGGCGCAGGCCGCCAAGACCCTGCCGGACGTCAGCGCGGTCTCGTTCGCCCTGCATCGCAAGGGACAGTTCCAGTTCGCCGACGACTACGGCGTACCGCTGGCGTGGTTCGGCCAGCCGCGCTGGCAGCGCGCCCAGGAGCAGTACGTCGTCGAGAACTCCACGCACGTGATGGTCGAGTCGCTGCGTCCGATCTTCGGCGCCCGCGGCGTCTCGGACGCGTCCGACGACATCGAGACGATGCTCGGCAAGGGCATCGACGTGAGCCTGCTCTTCCACGGCTCCGACATCCGCCTGCCCAGCCGGCACGCGAAGCGCGAGCGCTGGTCGCCGTTCACCCCGGGTGACGAGCTGACCGACCGCCTCGAGCCGCAGGCCCGTCGGCACGCGGAGTTGGTCGAGTCGCTGCACCTTCCGGTCTTCGTCTCCACGGTCGACCTGCTGGACGACGTACCGAATGCCCAGTGGCTGCCGGTCGCGATCGACCCGACGCCCTGGCAGCAGGCCGCGCGGCCGTTGTTCGCCGGCGAGAAGCCGGTCGTTGCGCACGTCCCGTCGAACGCGAAACTCAAGGGCACCGAGGAGATCGACGCGGTGCTGACCGGGCTGCACGAGAGCGGCCAGATCGAGTACCGGCGGATCACCGGCGTACCGCACGAGCAGATGGCCAGCGTCATCGGTGACGCCGACATCGTCGTCGACCAACTCCGGATCGGCCTGTACGGCGTGGCAGCCGCGGAGGCACTGGCCGCCGGGCGGATCGTGGTTTCGTACGTCGGTGATGCGGTGCGCCAGCGTGTGCGTAGTCTGACTGGGCGAGAGGTGCCGATCGTGGAGGCGGATCCCGACACCCTGGGTGATGTCGTCACCGGCCTGATCGCGGATCGGGACGCCGCCGCCGAGGCTGCGGCCGCCGGTCCCGGTTTCGTGGCCGAGTTGCACGACGGACGCCGCTCGGCCGAAGTACTGAGAAGTTGGCTCATTTCGAAGGAGACCCTGTGACGTCCCGCATCGCGCCCTCCGCCGACGTCGACGACAGTGCCGAGATCGGCGACGGGTCGTCGGTCTGGCATCTGGCCCAGATCCGCGAGAACGCGGTCCTCGGCAAGAACTGCATCGTCGGCCGCGGCGCCTACGTCGGGACCGGGGTCCGGATGGGCGACAACTGCAAGATCCAGAACTACGCGCTGGTGTACGAGCCCGCGTCCCTCGAGGACGGCGTGTTCATCGGCCCGGCGGTGGTACTCACCAACGACTATTTCCCACGCGCGGTGAACCCGGACGGGTCGCCGAAGAGCGGGCACGACTGGGAACCGGTCGGGGTGACGATGAAGGAAGGCTGCTCGCTCGGTGCGCGCAGCGTGTGCGTGGCCCCGGTCACCATCGGCCGCTGGGCGACCGTCGCCGCGGGTGCGGTGGTGACCAAGGACGTGCCAGACTTCGCGCTGGTCGCCGGGGTCCCGGCGCGCCGGCTCAAGTGGGTCGGCAAGGCCGGGGTTCCGCTGCTCTCCGTCGGGGACGGCGAGTGGAAGTGCCCGAACACGGGCGAGATGTACATCGAAACCGACGGACGGCTGCGGCCGGCCGGTGAAGCAATGGAGGAGAACTGATGGTGCAGCCGATTCCGGCCGCGAAGCCGATCATCGGGAAGGAGGAGCGCGAGGCTGTCGACCGTGTCATGCAGTCCGGCATGCTCGCCCAGGGTCCTGAGGTGGCGGCGTTCGAGCAGGAGTTCGGCGCAGCGCTGGTCTCCGGCCGGGCGTGCGTCGCGACCAACTCGGGCACGTCGGGTCTCCACCTCGGCCTGCTGGCCGCGGGGGTCGGACCGGGTGACGAGGTCATCGTCCCGTCCTTCACCTTCGCCGCGACCGCGAACAGCGTCGCGCTGACCGGGGCCACCCCGGTGTTCGTCGACATCGAGCCGACGTACTTCTGCCTGGACCCGGCCGCGGTCGAGGCCGCGATCACCGAGAAGACCAAGGCCGTCATGCCGGTGCACCTGTTCGGTCACCCGGCCAACGTCACCGCGCTGCAGGCCATCGCCGACAAGCACGGCATCCAGATCTACGAGGACGCCGCGCAGGCCCACGGCGCTACCTGGAACGGCGCCCCGGTCGGCACGTTCGGTGAGTTCGCGATGTTCAGCCTCTACCCGACCAAGAACATGACGTCCGGTGAGGGCGGCATGAACTCGGTCGCGAACGCCGACCTCGAGCGCCGGATGCGGCTGTACCGCAACCAGGGCATGCTCAAGCAGTACGAGAACGAGGTCGTCGGCCTGAACAACCGGATGACCGACCTGCACGCCGCCATCGGCCGCGTGCAGCTGACCAAGGTCGGCGGCTGGACCAAGCAGCGGCAGGAGAACGCGGCCTTCCTGGACGCGAACCTGCAGGGTGTCGCCGTTCCGGCGGTTTCCGCCGAGGCGACCCACGTGTACCACCAGTACACGATCCGCGTGACCGAGGACCGCGACGGTTTCGCGAACGCGCTCCGGACCGAGTACGGCGTCGGCTGCGGCGTGTACTACCCGATCCCGAACCACCGGCTCCCCTCGTTCCAGCGTGAGCTGGACCTGCCGGAGACCGAGAAGGCCGCGGCCGAGGTGCTTTCGCTGCCGGTCCACCCGTCGCTGTCCGAGGACGACCTGAACCGGATCGTGGCCGCGGTGAACACCGTGGCGAAGGCGGGTGCGTGATCCATGTCGAACACAGCGAACCTGCGTGCGGGCCTGATCGGCCTGGGCATGATGGGCCGGCACCACGCCCGCGTCCTGGCGTCCCTCGAGGGCGTCGACCTGGTCGCGGTCGCCGACCCGGGTGGTGACAAGTTCGGCGTCGCCGGCGGTCGTCCGGTGCACGAGACGATCGAGCAGCTGATCGCCGAGAAGCTCGACTACTGCATGGTCGCCGTACCGACGCAGTACCACGCCGAGATCGCGAAGGCGCTGGCCGAGGCCGGCGTACACGCGATGATCGAGAAGCCGCTGGCCGGTTCCTCGGCCGAGGCGACCGAGATCGCGAAGGCGTTCGAGGCGGCCGGTCTGGTCGGCGCGGTCGGCCACATCGAGCGGTACAACCCGGCGCTGCAGGCGCTGCGGGTGCGCCTCGAGGCCGGCGAGCTGGGTGACATCTACCAGATCACCACCCGTCGTCAGGGCCCGTTCCCGGCCCGGATCGCCGACGTCGGCGTCGTGCTCGACCTGGCTACTCACGACATCGACCTGACCGCGTGGGTGACGCAGTCGCCGTTCGTCGCGGTGGCCGCGCAGAGCGCGCACAAGTCGGGCCGGCAGTACGAGGACCTGATCGCGGTGACCGGCAAGCTGGCCGACGGCACCGTGACCAGCCACCTGGTCAACTGGCTGTCCCCGATGAAGGAGCGGCTCACCGTCGTCACCGGTGAGAAGGGCGCCTTCATCGCCGACACCCTGACCGCCGACCTGACCTTCCACGCGAACGGCACCGTCGTCACCGCGTGGGACGACGTCGCGCACTTCCGTGGTGTCAGCGAGGGCGACATGGTCCGGTACGCGATCAGCAAGCCGGAGCCGCTGCGCACCGAGCACGAGGCGTTCCGCGACGCGGTGCTCGGCAAGGAGGCGGACATCGTCACGCTGCAGCAGGGTCTGACCACTGTCAAGGTCGCCGAGGCCGTCATCCAGTCCGCTGCCGAGGACCGCACCATCAAGGTCGCCGGGGAGTCCGTCTAGTCATGAAGGTTCTGAGCGTCGTCGGCGCACGACCGCAATTCGTGAAGCTGGCGCCGGTGGCGGAGGCGTTCGCTGCCACCAAAGAGCAACATGGGCACCAGCACGTGATCGTGCACACCGGGCAGCACTACGACAAGAACATGTCCGACGTGTTCTTCGCCGACCTGCGGATCCCGGCCCCGGACGTCCACCTGGGCGTCGGGTCCGGCAGCCACGGAGTCCAGACCGGTGCGATGCTGGCCGCGATGGACGCCGTACTGGACGAGCACAAGCCGGACTGGGTGCTGGTGTACGGCGACACGAACTCGACGCTCGCCGGCACGCTGTCCGCGGTCAAGATGCACCTGCCGGTGGCACACCTGGAGGCCGGGCTGCGCTCGTTCAACCGGCTGATGCCGGAGGAGCACAACCGGGTACTCACCGACCACGCGGCGGACCTGCTGCTGGCCCCGACCCAGGTGGCGATGGACCACCTGGCGAACGAGGGCCTGAAGGACAGGGCGCGGCTGGTCGGCGACGTGATGACCGATGTGTGCTTCCGGGTCCGGGACGCGGTGGCAGACAAGCCGTTGGACCTGCCGTTCAAGCGCGGTGAGTACGTCGTCTCGACCATCCACCGGGCCGAGAACACCGACGACCCGGAGCGGCTGGCCGCGATCGTCGACGGTCTCGGCGCGGCCGGCGTACCGGTCCTGCTGCTCGCACACCCGCGCCTCGTCGCGAAGTGCGCGGAGCACGGCATCAAGCTGGAGCGTCCGGACGGTTCGCTGCATGTCCGGGAGCCGCTGGCGTACCCGGAGATGGTCGCGGCCGTGCTCGGTTCGGCCGGTGTGGTGACGGATTCCGGCGGTCTCCAGAAGGAGGCGTTCCTGCTCGGCCGGGTGTGCACCACGCTGCGCACCGAGACCGAGTGGGTCGAGACGCTGGACGGCGGATGGAACGTGTTGACATCCGACGTGAGTAAGCTGCCCGAGTTGGCTGCCCGGCCGACGCCCACGGGGGACCGCCCGATGCCGTACGGCGACGGCCACGCTGCAGAGCGTGTTGTTGCCACTCTCGCGGAGTAACCATATGACGAAGGCCGCCGAAGAGAACAAGACGCCGCCGACCCAGGAAGCCCCCGGGTCGGCTGCTGTCGCGACCCCCGGCGCGCCTGTCTCGATCGCGGACCCGGGCCCGCCGCCGGCCCGCAGTACGAGGTTGCCACGAGTCGAGTCGCTCACCGGTCTGCGCTGGTGGGCGGCCTTCTTCGTGTTCTGCCACCACATGACCCAGCTGGCGCCGCTGCCGATCTTCAAGTTCCTGCAGTACGGCACGTCCGGCGTCACGTTCTTCTTCGTGCTGTCCGGTTTCGTGCTCACCTGGTCGTCCCGTCCGGGCACGAAGATCAGCACGTTCTACCGCCGCCGGTTCGCCCGAATCTTCCCGCTGTACTTCCTCACCCTGGTCGCGGCGATCTTCGTCTTCTACCGGTTCGATCCGCCGGCCGGGATGTCCTGGATCAAGCCGGTCTCGCTGACCGTGCTGGTGCTGTCCGGGCTCCTGCTGCAGGGCTGGTCGAACAACCCGACCATCCTGTACGGCGGTAACCCGGCCGGCTGGACGCTGTCGGTCGAGGCGTTCTTCTACGCGTACTTCCCGTTCGTCTGGCGGGCCACGCAGCGGCTGAAGACGGTCGGCGGCCTGCTCCTGTGCGTCTCGGTGCTCGTGCTCGGCGGGGCGTACCGCCTGGCGCTGTTCCACTACAAGGCCGACGTACCGGTGCTGCCGCAGCCGGTGCTGCACTCGGTGGCGTTCCTGTTCGGCATCGGCCTCGCGATCTCGCTGCGGTCCGGCTGGAAGCCGCGGATCCCGGTGTGGTTCGCGTTCCTGGTCACCGGCGGCGGGCTGTACCTGCTGTACTACTCCGGCTTGCACCCGACCCAGGTCCCGGGCGCGGTCACGATGGGCCTGTGCCAGAAGGAAGTTCTCACCTTCCTGTACGGCTTCCTGATCCTCGCGGTCGCCGCCCGCGACATGCGCGGCGGCCGGTCGCTGCTGCGCAGCAAGCCGATGGTGGCGCTGGGCCAGTGGTCGTACGCCTTCTACCTCGTGCACGCCACGATCCTGTACGCGATCAAGGAGTACCACGGTGTGGCCGGCCCGATCGGCTGGTCCAACCTGACCTGGTACGCCGGTGTCCTGGTCATCTCGATCTTCGCCTCGGCGCTGCTCTACAAACTTGTCGAGCACCCGCTGGAACGGAAGCTCCGAGGCCCCCGATGAAGAATCACTACCTAGTGGAGTTCCTGTGCGTGTCAGTGTTGTTGCCTTAGGCAAGATCGGACTGCCGTTGGCGGTCCAGTTCGCGGCCAAGGGCCATCAGGTCGTCGGCGTCGACATCAACGAGAAGTTCGTCGAGCTGGTGAACGCCGGCCAGGAGCCGTTCCCGGGTGAGGCCCACCTGCAGGAGCTGCTCGCCGAGACCGTGGCCGACGGCCGCCTGCGGGCGACCACGGACTACGCGGACGCGATCCCGAACAGCGACGCGGTCGTCGTGGTCGTGCCGCTGTTCGTGGACGAGCAGACCGGTCAGCCCGAGTTCGGCTGGATGGAGAGCGCGACCCGTTCGCTGGCCGAGCACCTCAGCCCCGGCACCTTGGTCAGCTACGAGACCACGCTCCCGGTCGGCACCACCCGGAACCGGTGGAAGCCGATGCTGGAGGAGATCTCCGGCCTGACCGAGGGCACGGACTTCCACCTGGTGTTCTCGCCGGAGCGGGTGCTCACCGGCCGCGTCTTCGCGGATTTGCGCAAGTACCCGAAGCTGGTCGGCGGCCTGTCCGAGGAGGGCGCGAAGCGCGCCATCGCGTTCTACGAGGCCGTCCTGGACTTCGACGAGCGCCCGGACCTGGACCGCCCGAACGGCGTCTGGGACCTCGGTTCTGCGGAGGCGGCCGAGCTGGCGAAGCTGGCCGAGACCACCTACCGCGACGTGAACATCGGCCTCGCGAACCAGTTCGCCCGGTTCGCCGGCCAGAACGGCATCGACGTACACGCCGTCATCGAGGCGTCGAACTCGCAGCCGTACAGCCACATCCACCGGCCGGGGATCGCGGTCGGCGGGCACTGCATCCCGGTCTACCCGCGGCTGTACCTGTACACCGACCCGGACGCGACCGTCGTCCGGGCCGCCCGCGAGGCGAACGCCGGTATGCCCGACTACACGATCGGCCTGCTCGAGGGCGCCTTCGGTGACCTCAAGGGCGCCAAGGTCGTCGTGCTCGGCGCGTCGTACCGTGGTGGCGTGAAGGAGACGGCGTTCTCTGGAGTGTTCCCGGCCGTGGAGGCCCTGAAGGCGCGCGGTGCCGAGGTGTCCGTGCACGACCCGCTGTACACCGACGAGGAGCTCCAGGGACTCGGCTTCACGCCGTTCACGCTGGGCACGCCGGTCGACGCGGCGGTGCTGCAGGCGGACCACGCGGAGTACGCGCAGCTGAGCCCGGCCGACCTGCCGGGCGTGAAGGTACTCGTCGACGGTCGCGACCGCACCGACCCGGCCAAGTGGGCCGGCGTGCGGCGGATTGTGATCGGAAGGTCGGTCAGCCAGTGACACATGCCGACCTGCGGGTCGTGATGATGGTCGCCAACGACGTCACCAACGACAGCCGGGTCCGCAAGGAGGCCGCAGCATTGGCCGAGACCGGAGCAGAGGTGACTGTGCTCGGAGTCTCGGCCAGCGGCCTCCCGTCGAGGGAGATGCTCGACGGTGCGCTGATCGTCCGGGTGGCGGTGCCCTTCGCACTGCGTGAGGAACGGAAACGAAGCCGTACGGCGCGCCGCGACTGGCGGCCGCCGCTGGTGGGGTACCGGAACCGAACGACCTACGTGGCGCGCAGCCAGCGGATCGCGGCCGAGCTCAAGGAGCTGAAGGCGGACTCTGGGCATGCGATCGCGCGGGCCAAGGCGGGCCAGGGGAATCCGGTCAAGTTCAAGGCCGGCGTCGCCACCCGGCTGCTCCGCCGCGCGCGCTGGCAGGCCGCCGAGCGCGCCACCTGGGTCCGCAAGGGCGTGGGCAACAAGGCGGACGGACCGTTCAAGTTCGGCTGGCGGGCGTACGACGGGGTGCTGCACCGGTTGCCCTGGCCGGCGCCGTGGCGCAAGCTGCACCCGGAGGCGCTGGACCTGGAGATCGCGTTCGGCGACCTGATCGACCGTCTCGAGCCGGACGTGGTGCACGCCCACGACATGCACGTGATCGGTGTCGCGACCCGCGCCGCCGGCCGCGCCAAGCTGCGCGGCCGCACGCTGAAGGTCGTGTACGACGCGCACGAGTACGTCGCCGGACTCTCGCAGTACGGCGCTCGCACCCGGCGCTCGATCGCGGCCTGGGCCAACCACGAGCGCGAGTACATCGGCGACGCGGACCGGGTGATCACTGTCAGCCCGGCCATCGCGACCCGCTTGCAGCGCGAGCACCACCTGCGGCAAGAGCCGATCGTGGTGATGAACACGCCGAACCCTGCTGACGTGTCGGTCGAGGTGTCCGACATTCGCAGCCGGATCGGCCTGGCGTCCGACGTACCGCTGCTGGTCTACAGCGGCGGGGTGACGCGGGCGCGTGGCATCCACACCGCCGTACAGGCGCTGGTGGACCTGCCGGACGCCCACCTGGCCGTCGTTTGTGTACCTGGTGTGGCGACGGACGCCGTCCGCGAGCTGCAGGCGCAAGCCGTGCAGCTGGAGGTGCAGGACCGCCTGCACTGCCTGGACCCGGTGAAGCCGGACGAGGTGGTCGCGTTCCTGCGGACCGCCGACGTCGGGCTGATCCCGATCCTGCGCTACCCGAGCCACGAGATGGCGCTGCCGAACAAGCTGTTCGAGTACGCCTTCGCGGGGCTGCCGGTGGTGGTCAGCGACATGCCGAGCATGAAGGAGTTCGTCGACCGCACCAAGATCGGCGAGGTGTTCACCGCGGCCGACGCGCACGACCTGGCATCGAAGGTCCGCACGGTGCTCGACGACCTGGACAGCTACCGCGAGCGGGTGGCGGATCCGGCGTACCAGCAGGAAGTTTCCTGGGCCGGTCAGGCGACGAAGCTCCGCGAGCTGTACGGCGAGCTGACCGGGCGGCCGCTCGATGTCACGCGGCCGGGCGGCAAGGCGCGCAAGACCGGGCGGCACCTGCTGCTCGGGCCGGTCAACAGCGCCGGTCAGGCGTGGTTGTGGGCGACCGCGCTCGAGCGTGAGGTGCCGGACATCAAGGCGGAGTCGCTCACCACGGGCAGTGGCGCGTTCGACTTCCGCGTGCACCGCACGGGCACGTACCGCCAGTACCGGTCCGACCTGCGCTGGCAGTTGGAGCTGACCGCGTACGCGTTGCGTGAGGTCACCCACGTGCTGTTCGAGGCGGGCCGGCCGATGTTCGGCCAGCAGCGCGGGCAGATGTGGACGACCGACGTACCGATGCTGGACCAGGCCGGGATCAAGCACGGTCTGGTGTTCCACGGGTCGGAGATCCGCGACCCTGCGCAGCACCGCGAGCAGTACCGGTACTCGCCGTTCCGCAACCCGGACGACGAGCTGACGGTGCGCCTGCAGGCCGCGAACAACCTGATGCGCCACCACCTCGAGGGCTACAAGGGACCGATCTTCGTCACCACGCCGGACCTGCTCGAGTTCGTCGACAACGGCATCTGGCTGCCGCTCGCCGTCGACGTCGACAGCTTCGTGTCGACGCAGCCGGTGCTCGAGCGCGAGGTCCCGGTGGTGCTGCACGCGCCGTCGGCTTCCGCGTTGAAGGGATCGGCGTACGTCGACCCGGTACTGACAGACCTGGATGCACGAGGCCTGATCAAGTACAACCGGGTCCAGGGTGTGCCGCACTCCGAGCTCGCCGAGATGGTGAAGAGCGCCGACATCGTGGTCGACCAGTTGCTGCTCGGTTCGTACGGCGTGTTCGCCTGCGAGGCGATGGCGGCCGGCCGGGTCACCGTCGGGCACATCGCGGACCCGGTTCGGGACCTGCTGCCGACCGACCTGCCGATCGCCGAGGCGAACCCGGACGACCTGTCGGAGGTGATCGAGCGGCTGGTCGCCGAGCGCGACACCGCCCGCAAGATCGCCGACGCGGGACCGTCGTTCGTGCGCGACCTGCACGACGGGCGGAAGTCGGTCGCGGAACTGCTGCCGTTCTTGAACAACGAGCTGGTGTACGAGGACGAGAGCGAGTAAGTGCGGATTCTGATGATCGCGCAGTCCCCGATCGCCGGGGACTCGCGGATCCTGCGGGAGGCGACGGCACTCGCCGCGGCCGGTCACACGCTGCATGTGATCGGCCGGGACGTCCCTGAGGGCTTCGAGGTGGGCCTGGGAATCACGGTGGAGTCGGTCTCCCGCTCTTCCGGTCTGCGGACCGGGAACGGTGGGCTGACGGTCGGGCACGGGCATTCCGGGCCCAAGGTGCTGGCCAAGCGGTTCGGGCGGTGGCTGTTGCTGCCCGAGCACCGGAACCGCACCGAGAAGCAGTGGCGGATCGCCGCGTCTCCGGTCGTCGCCGCCGCTGGTCCGGTCGACGTGGTGCATGCGCACGACTTCAACACGTTGGAGCTCGCTGCGGAGTACGCCGCGTTGTGGTCTGCCTCTCTTGTGTACGACAGCCACGAGCTGTGGTTCGACCGGGCGCTGCCGGGGCGGCCGACCCCGTTGTGGCGGGCGCGCGGGCGGCGGTACGAGGTGACGTTGGCGTCTCGCGCGCGGGTAGTGTTCACCGTCTCGGACGGGATCGCGGCGCGGCTGCGCTCGCGGGGGTTGCCGGATGTGCGCGTCGTACGGAACACGTTCCCGCGCGCGGACGACGTACCGCCGGCACCATCGCAGCCCGAGGGTCTGCTGTACGCCGGACGCGTCGGAGCTGGGCGTGATCTGCCGACCGTGGTTGCGGCGGCTCGTGAGCTGGCGCCGTTCCGGACGGTGCTGATGGGGTCGGTGGATCCCAACTATCGCTTGGATCTGGGGCCGGTGGAGACCGTCGCGGAACGGTCCATCGACGAGGTCGACGACACGTTGCGCACGTACGGCATCTCGCTCGTCACCCTCACCAACACCTGCGAGAACCACCGCCTCGCACTACCGAACAAACTCTTCCACGCGGTCCGGGCGGGCGTTCCTGTAGTCGCCGCCGACCTCCCCGAACTACGAGCGGTCGTCACGCAGTACAAACTCGGCGGCCTCTACGAGCCGGGCAACGCGCACTCGTTGGCTCTGGCGGTCCGCACAGTCATCGACAACTACACGACGTACACCGATGGAGTCCGCGCCGCAGCCGCAGACCTCAACTGGGAACACGACGCAGCCACCCTGGTCACCGCCTACGCCGACCTCTGATCCGCAACGTCCGAAGAAGTCGAGAGACATCCCTCCACTTCTTCGGACGTAAGCTCGCGTCAGCGGGAGGCTTCCACCATCTGGCGCATCAGCTCCACCGGGTCCTTCTCCGGCTCCGGTTGGGCCAGCCGGGTGGAGGAGACTCGGGCTTGCGGGGTTTCTGCCGCCTGGAGGGCTGTGGTGTAGCCCGTCAGGGGGAGGGTGAGGGACGAGCGCGTCGGGTCGAGGGTGATCGTCGCGCCCGTGAACGGCACGGACGGGTTGTCCGGCTCGACTGTGAGGACGAGGCCCAGGCGGTGACCTGCGGCGAACACCACGTCGTCCGCGTTCAGCTCGAACGATAGGTCGTACCAACGATCCGAACGCAGCGATTCCTTGGCGTACATGGACTTGTGGTGCCCGACGTCGGCCAGTGTCCGTACGACGACGGATGTGTCGGAAACCGCTGTATTGACCTGCGTCTTCGCGTAGCAACCGGTGTCGAGCGCGTTGCCGTCACCCCAGCAGACGCGGGTGTCCGGCACGTTGGTGACGTTCACGTACCGGTTCGCCGTACCGTAGTCGACCAGCCGCGCTTTGATGCCTGAGGCAACCTTGTTGACCTTGACGCGGACCGACACCTTCCCGGTACCGCTGACCCGGACCGCCTTCTCCAGCTGGTCGCTGAGGAACACTGCCCGATCGGTCCGCGGCGTCGTCGGATCGAGTACGACGGTGTCCGCCGACTCCTTGTCCGTCCCGGTGAAGCTGACCGGATCGCTCGTACCGGACAGCTTGCTCAGCTTCAGCGTGGTCTGCTTCGCACCGGCCGCCGGCCACTTCGCCTCGTCGACGAACGACCCGTCCTCCCGCTGGACCGTCGCCTGCGGCGTGTCCATCACGCCGTTCTTCAGGCCCTGCAGCCAGTAGTCGAACCACGGGTGCAGCTTGTCCACCCACTCGTCGCGGAAGCTGAACCCGTCCAGGTGCACGCCCTGGTGCAGGAAGATCTTCCGCGGCACGTTCCGCTTCGCGAGCTCGTCCCACCATTCGCCGAACTGCCGGGTCTTCACGTTCTCGTCGCCGAGCCCGTGCACGACGTACACACTGGCCCGGACCTTCGAGGCGTCGAGCCGGTAGTTCCGCGGGTCCCACCACTTGCTGTACGAGCCGGTGCGGGTGTCGGAGTCCTGCTCGATCTCGTTCGTCAGTTGCTCGCAGCGCGGCGAGGCGTCATTGCTGACGTAGTCGTGCAGGAAGCCCATGTACTCGTCGTAGAACGGCACGCCGAAGCCGCGGGTGTAGTCGTACCAGCTGGAGATCGCCGCGATCGGCACGATCGTCTCCAGGCCGCGGACGCCGGTGCTCGCGACCGAGTTCGCGATCGTCCCGTTCCAGGACACGCCGATCATGCCGGCCTTGCCGGTCGACCAGTCGGACTTCGCGGCGCTGCCGTCCGGCCTGTGCGCGGTGGTGCGGTTGTTCAGCCAGTCGATGACCGCCTTGGTGCCGAGCACCTCGAGGTCCGCGCCGACGTCGCTGCAGCCGGTCGACCGGAACGTCCCGGGCATGTCGACGAACGCGACGGCGTACCCCCGCGGCACGAAGTAGTTGTCCAGCCAGCTCCCGAACACCTGCCGGGTGCCGGTCGCGTCGAAGTAGGTCGTCGGGTCGCCCGCGTAGTACGGCGAGGCCTGGATGATCACCGGTACGTCGATGCCGGCCTGGGCCGCCTCACCCGGCCGGATGATGTCGACCGTGATCTGGTCGGTGATCCCGTTCGCGTCCCCGTCGAGCCGGGGTACGTCGACCTGCACCTTCTCGTGGATCGCGTTGTCGTAGTCGTAGGCGGGCACCGTCTCGGTGCCCTGGACGAAGGGTTTGGGCGGTACGGCGGTTGGCCCGGCGACCGCGGTGAGCGAGGCGGCCGGAGCCACCACGGCCGCGACCAACAGGACCAGCCCGGTACGCAACCGAGTTCTGCGCATGCGTGGATCTCCCCCTATGGGCGGTAGGTGAAGACCTATTCTGTGCACAGATCTCACCCGCCCGCTCACTTTTAGTGCACAGCAGGGGTAATACTTCGCCCGCAACTTCCGGTGTCCGCGCCGCATCAAGGGGTGTGTGAAACCCCGAGTTCTGATCCCTCTGAAAGGATGGCCGATGTTCCGTAAGGCCCTTGGGCTCGCCGGTGCTGCCGGACTTGTGCTCACCCTCGGTCCGTCGCTCCAGCCGGCCGCCGCCACACCCGCGACCAACAGTGCATCCGCGGCGGCGTGTGCGCTCGGGCTGGGGTCGTTCGACTCGGCGTCCGGCGTCAACAGCCGGGTCGTCAGCGCAACGGCGCCGCCGACGGTGAGTCCGGTCCTCAACACGCCGGATCTCTACACGACGCCGTACTCCGTGACCGATCCGACCACGTTCACCGCGGTCCCCGCCGGCAACGGCCGGACGACGCGGAGCGGGAAGGTCGTGTGGGGCTCGGGTTATCTGATGGAGAGCACCTACACCATCGGCAGCAACGGCAAGATCGTCGGTACGCCGGTGTTCAAGCGGATCGGCAACGGGTGGGGCGGGCGTTTCCTGATCCAGTCGCAGTACAAGGCGTCCGCGACCAGCAAGCCGACGCGGACGATGCTGTACTCGCAGGACATGTACGGCAAGTTCGGGCGCTGGACCGATGTCGGCAAGGGCCTCCGCAACACCGGGTACGTGACCGGGATGAGCACGATGAAGTCGTTCGCACTGATCGCCACCACGCCGGCGTACGACATGTTCTTGGCGAACAACCGCGCGGGCGGGCTGTACACGGTCAAGATCCCGACCAGCGTCCCGCTGAAGCCGATCATCACGCCGGTGCGCACGTCGAGCTGGCAGATCTTCGAGCAGCTCGTCGCGGCGCCGTGCGGCCGGACCGGCTCGATCCTGCTCGGTATCGACAAGGACGCGAAGACCGCCTACCTGTACGCGGTCGGCCACGCGAACGGCACGTCAACCGTGATCAAGAGCCTCGGCAAGGCGCCGGGAGCCTTCACCGACTGGGAGTACCTCCGGTTCGCTCCGGCGTACGACCCGCTGAACGGAGGCTGAGCCAGGCCCCGGTGGTCGTGTCCGCCGGGGTATAGGTGATGACGAACTGGTCGTCGTCGCCGGTAGCTGGAGCGACTCCAGCGAGAACGTGAGTTGGCCGGCGATCGGGTGGTTCAGGATCTTCGGGCAATGGGAGCGGTTCTGGACGTCGTGGGAGGTCCAGAACCGCTCGAACTCGGGGCTGGCGGCGCGGAGTTCGTTGAACGTGAACCTCCCACACCTAATCATCCAACCCTCAAAGGAGATCTAGCCACGCCGGGTGCAGGACACGGACCCGGCAAACGAACGGATATCCCCCCGTCTTGGGGGTTCTCTGCTGGTGTACGAGGGGAGAACCCCCAACACGAAGGGATATCCGGCCCTTGTGACTGATGCGTGGGTCGACGGGTTCCAGGACGGTGCCGGGCCTGGTGTGATGTGCACGCTCGACAGGACATGTCCAGTGGCCGGGTAGTGCACCTGAGCGTGAACGCGCCCGTGCGTACACCGTCTCGCCGGTGCACTACCAGTCGAGCGTGCACATCACCCCGCCGCGAGCACCCGTCCCGCCACCACCCCGATCCCCGCCGGCCACCCGGTGCTGCAGCCCCATGCCAGCCCGATGCCAGCCCGTCGGCAGGTCACCACGCTCGACCTCCCAACCCGCCTCGGCGCACTGGCGCGCTATATCACCGCTGGCCTGCTGCTTCCCGCCATCGCCCACATAACCCGCCAGGCGGCACCACACCACCCACCCACCACCCACCCATCCGACAGGAGACCGGATATCCCCTGGCGTTGTGGGTTCTCCCCTCGCATACCACCGGAGAAGCCACAACGCCGACGGATATCCCCTCGTGTGCGAGGGCTCCGTCGCGCCCGGCCAGGCCCGGCCAGCGAGACAGACCGGGCGGTGCGGTGCGTGCGGTGGTGCGGTGCGTGCGGTGCGGGCCAGCGGTGGTGTGGGGCGGGCGTGCGGTGGTGCGGGCGTGCGGTGGTGCGGTGCGGGCGGGCGGTGGCGTGGTGGGGTGGGGGCTGGAGACAGGGGCTGGTGGGCGGAGGCAGGGAATGTCGGGTTGCAGGTCTCCACGGTCTGTCGCGAGTCTCTGGATGGCGCCACCGACGTCCACACATCTGACCGGAGCGCCGGACGTCCACTCCAATGCCCGGCCGACCGCCCGGTCTGATCATCCAGGCGTTGGCGTTGGGCTAGCGGGTGTTCACTCGGGATTCGTAGGGTCGCGGGCATGATTGCGACGCGACGTACGGTGTTGAAGGCCGGGGCTCTGGGGATCGGGCTTGCGGCGACGCAGGGGCTTTCGTTGGCGGCTCGGCCTCGGCGTACGAGGGTGCTGTTGGCAACGAATGAGCCGTGGGGGACGTACCACGCGCAACCTTTGCTGGCCGAGGCTGTACGGCGTGGGTGGGAGATCGTCCAGGTCGTGCCGGATCTGACGCAGATCAAGCCGGGCGACCCGGTGCCGGTCGCGACGCTGAACGACGTACCGCGGGCTGATCTGTTGGTGGTGAACGGCGCGTCGGACTGGCCGGCTGACGTGGCGGCGGCGTTGAAGCGGTTGCCGATGGCGGCGAGTTCGCTGGCGTATCTCAAGCCGGTGGAGGCGCCGCGGGCCAAGGAGTTCCGGTCGCGGTTGGAGCTTGTGACGGCGGCGTCACCGGCCGAGTCGGACGTGTTCGCGACGTACCTCGGCTGGAAGCGCCGGGTGCGGATGGTGGGGTCGGCGCAGACCGACAACCTGCCGACGTACGCGCCGCAGAAGGATCGGGTGCTCGTGCTGACCAGCGTCACGCACCCGGACCAGACCGGCGACGCGGCGCCCGGGACGCAGTTGCTGCTCGACGCGGCCGCGAAGCTGGAGGCGGCGGGCAAGCACATCGTGGTCGGACTGCATCCGCGCGAGGACCGGACGCTGTGGGATCAGTACGAGATCAGTGCGCTGGGTTCGGTGCCGGAGTCGGCGACCGTGGAATGCGCGGTGGGGATCCCCGGCACGGTGTTTCCGATCGTCGCGGCCGTCGGCGTACCGCTGGTCGGCTGCGTGGACCCGAAGCTGCAGGTGCCGGACTACATCCTCGACGTGTGCTCGTCGACGATCGACGCACCCGAGCAGGCCGTCGACGCGATCGAGAACGCCAAGCCGGCTGGCCGGGGCCCGGTGTTCAACGCCGTCGGTCCGATCGGCGGGTCGGCGCGGCGGCTGTACTCCGCGTGGTACGCCACGATTCAGACCACCAGGTGCAACTTGACCGGTGCGACGCCGATCTCGATCCGCTGACCCCAGCCGATGCTCAAGGTGTCGGACTCCATCCCGTCGCCGAACACGACCAAGTCCGACTCGGCCGTGATCGTCAACGAATCCGGTGCCTTGAGCAACCCTTCGGTGTTGTCGGTGCCGGTCGCCGGCGACGGCCAGGCCTCGCGGACGAACCAGCACAGCACCGGATCGATCGGCGTTGGGAGCGCCAACGGACTGCGGCGTTCCTGCCAGGCCGATCGGCACCAGCCGGTCGATCCGGTCCCGGTGCCGACCAGGATCCCGGACGACGACTGCCGCTCCGGTAGGGCATCGGGCGCGCTCAGCCGGTAGCGCGCGGACTGGTGCGTCCGGTGGCCGACGTACACCTCGTTCAACGCGACCAGCTGCTGTCCGTCATCGGTGCTCGCGGCAACCATCGTCCGCTCGGCGACCTGGCGTTCGGACAGCAGATCGGCGATCGCGGCGGGTTCGTGCGGCACGAGTACGCCGGGGTTGCGGGCCGGCTCGGGGTTGATCCCGATCACCGGCTGACCGTCCAGGTACTTCGCCACGTTCGCGACCAGCCCGTCCTGGCCGACCGCGATCACCACATCCTCCGGGCCGAACCCGAACCGGTCCAGATCGTTGCGCTCGGCAACGGCACGGCGCCAGTCGAGCGGGATCGCCGCCGAGACCGTGGCGAGCGCGTCCTGCTGGGCTTGGTGCCGCGCATCGAGCTCCGCCAGATCCCGTCCCCGTCCCGCGAGGAAGAAGCCGGCCTGCTGCCGCGTCCCGTGCCGAGCAACCAGTTCCGTGAGCTCGGTCGCCCGATGCACAACCACCGCTCTGGGAGGGAGGGTCATAGTGAGCCTCCCTCCGTAAGCATGGCCGGCCCCGTCGGGCCGATCTGCGCCGGGGTCATGACACCTGCCCGGCGGTCAGCTTGGTGAGGAGTGGGGTCAGCAGGTCCGGCGTGATGTTTAGCGTGCCGATGTCCGGTAGGGCGCCTTGCTTGACCGCGAGCGCGAGGATGGTCGCCTGGTCGAGTTCGGCGTACGCCTCCAGCAAGGCCTTCTCGGCAGCAGCCTCCGCCGACCCGATCACCCGCTTCGCGTCCGCCTCCGCCTCGGCCAGTGCGCGCTGGCGACCGGCCGCGGCCTGCGTCTCGATCTGACCGGCCGCCGCGGCTTCGGTTGCCCGCATGCGCTCGTTCTGACCGCGCTGGTTGACCAGTTGCTCTTCGCGCCGGGCGAGCTCGATCTGGTTCTGCAGCTCGTTCTCCGCGATCGATCGTTCCCGCTCGACGGCCATTGCGCGGCGTTCGTACGTCGCCTTGTCGGCGGCCTGCTGCACCATCTCGCGCGTCGGCGTCTGCAGCGCCTTCTCCACATCGCGCTCCGCGCGTACGGCGACCACGCGCACATCCTCGACGCCGATGCCGAGCCCGGTCAGCCGCTGGTCCTCCCGAAGCCCGGTGCCGACCGCTTGGCGGAGCGCGGTCATGCCCTCGGACAGCGCCTCGGTGAGCGACATCCGGGCGAGCAGGTCGAGTGCGGTCTGTTGTGCGAGCTCAGTCAGCAGCCCGCCGAGCTGCTCGAGCGGGGTCGACCGCCAGAGCCCGGTGTCCGGGTCGATGCCGAAGTCCAGTCGGCTGGCGGCGAGCGCCGGATCGGTCACCCGGTAGGTGACGGTGGCCTGTACGACGACGTCCTGGAAGTCCTGCGTACGGCCGTGGAACAGCAGCGGCTGCTCGCGGTCGTCGACCGGGATCTCGCTCAGTGACGAGTTCAGGGCCCGGAACCAGAACGCCTGGCCGGCGCCGTCGTGGGCGACCTTGCCGTTGCGGAGATGCCGCACGTGGGTGGTCGGGTTGGCCCGCAGGTGGCTGATGAAGCGGAACCGGGTGATGTCTGCCATCTCTTCGTTCTCCTTGTCGTCACTATGACGATAAGGGGCTGGATGACTTCTCGTCAAGGTGACGATTAAAGTGGGGTCATGGACTTCGAGCCACTCGGCCTGGCCACCGACCTGGTCATCCTGACCGTGCGCGACGGACGCCTCCAGGTGTTGCTGATCCGCCGCGGCATCCCGCCGTACCAGGGCCGATGGGCGCTGCCCGGCGGATTCGTGCGGCCGGACGAGGACCTGGAGACGACCGCGCGCCGCGAGCTGGCGGAGGAGACCGGGCTGTCCGCGGAGCGGATCCACCTCGAACAGGTCGCGACGTACGGCGCTCCCGATCGCGACCCGCGTGGCCGGGTGGTCAGCGTTGCGTATCTGGCCCTGGTGCCCGATCTGCCCGCACCCGTCGCGGGCTCCGACGCCGCGTCGGCGAGCTGGGTCGACGCCACCGACGTACTGGACGACTCCGGGCGGCTGGCGTTCGACCACCACCGGATCCTCGCCGACGGTGTGGAACGGGCCCGCGCCAAACTCGAGTACTCACCGCTGGCGACCGCGTTCTGCCCACCGGAGTTCACGATCTCCGAACTCCGCGGCGTCTACGAGGCAGTCTGGGGCATCCCCCTGGACCCGCGAAACTTCCACCGCAAGGTCACCAAAACCCCCGACTTCGTCACCCCCGCCGGCACCACCACAACCCGAGACGGCGGCCGCCCCGCCCAACTGTTCCACCGCGGCACAGCCACCACCCTCCACCCACCCATGACCCGCACCTGACCCTGTTGACAGTGACTTTGTGCTGTCGGAGCAGGCACTTAGAGTTCACTCCATGCCTGAGCACGTGTTCGTCGACGAGAGCAAGACCAAGGGTCTGCTCATGGCGGCAACGATGTGCTCCGCGGTGGATGTGAACGCATACCGCCGGACGATGGCGAGTCTTCTGATGCCTCGCGAGCGACGGATCCACTTCACCAAGGAGTCCCCTGCGCGGAGGCGGAAGATCCTCGGTGTCATCGCCGAGCTCGGGGTTGCCGCGCGGCTGTACCAAGCAGACAAGAACGATATCGCCGCTCGCCGGACCTGCCTGGCGGCGATGGTCCGTGACATCGCGGGGTCGGCGGAGCGGTTGGTGGTGGAACGCGACGAATCAACTGCGACTTTGGACAAGCAGGTGTTGTTCCGCGCTGCGCGGCGCTACGACTGCTCCGAGAGTCTGCAGTACGAGCTGCTTGCGGCCCATGCGGATCCGCTGCTGTGGATACCCGACGCGGTGGCTTGGTCGTGGGTGAAGGGCGGTGAGTGGCGTGATCTCGTTGCGCCGTACTCGACCGTGATCCAGGTCTAGACGCGCGAAACCCGGCTCGCCAACCGTCCGGATGACTGCCGGGTTCACTTCCCGAGGGCTACTGCCCTGAGCTACTCACCACTATACAGGCCGTCACGTCTCAGCGCGGAGGCTTCGCGGGAGGTTGTGGGTGTGGAGGGCCAGGTCTTCGGCGGTTATTAGGTTGGTGTGGGTGCCGGGGGAGGTGCAGGCCCAGCTGGCGGCTACGGTGCCGGCGGTGGCTGCGTCTTGCCAGGTGGCTCCGTCGAGGTAGCGGGCCAGGAAGGCGGCTACGTAGGCGTCGCCGGCGCCGTTGGTGTCGACGACCGGGCGGTCGGGGAAGGTGATCGCGGGGAAGTGGCGGGCCGGTTCGCCGCGGACGTGGAGGTAGCTGCCGTCGGCGCCGGCCATGGCGACCACGACGTCGGCGCGGCCGTTGGCGAGGATCCAGTCGACGCCGTCGGGTGGCAGGGCGGCCGCGGAGACGAAGACGATGTCGGACGCGGTCGCGAAGTCCTTGTGGTGGTCGTTGCGCCCGTCCCAGTCGTGCAGGTCCGTCGAGATCGAGCGGTCGGCGGCGATCGCGTCCCCGAGCGCGTCGCGGGCGAAGTCCATGATCGAGACGTGGACGTGCTGTGCGTGCCGCATCACCGGGCGCCAGAGATTCGGGTCGACGCGCAGGCCGTGCGGGTGGCGGCCGTCGTACATCGAGAGCCGGCGACCGTCCGGGGCGACCAGGTTGACCGACCGGCGGGTGCCGCTCGGGTGCAGGACGACCCGGAGCGGGATGCCGAGTTCGTCGTACGTACGGCGGATCCGCGCGCCCTCGGGATCGTCGCCGATCACGTCCACCAGCCCGGCGTGCAGCCCGAGCAGGTGGCAGCCGAGCGCGACGCCGTGCCCGGTGTGCGCCAGGTACGACTCGATCGGTTCGACCGGAACCGTGTCCACATCCGCCAACGGCAGGCTGGGCACCCGCACGATCGTGTCGATGCCTACTCCGCCGATGACCAGCACATCCAACTCCACGCGTCCCGTAATACCCGACTTTCGCCAGGGATCACAGGTGTCTTTCGCAAGCTGAACGGATAGTTCGTCTCCAGGCACAGTCGACCGCATGCTGAACCGCCGCGTTCTCCTCGGCTCGACCCTCCTCGCACCCCTCGCCCAGCCCGCCACCGCCCGTACGCTCCGTGCGCCCTCGCCTACGCTCGGCGGTTCCGCCGCCTGGCTGCTCGCGCCGGCGAGACGAACCGCCTGGCTGCTCGCGCCGGCGAGACGAAGTTCATTGCTTGATCAGGGCGCCGGTTTTCTCCTGGAGTTCTTCGAAGGTGACGCCGTCGGCGAGTTCGACCAGTTGGAGGCCGTCGTCGGTGACGTCGAGTACGGCGAGGTCGGTGATGATCCGGTTGACCACGCCGCGACCGGTGTACGGCAGGTCGCACTCGGCGAGGATC
Source organism: Kribbella sp. NPDC055110 (assembly GCF_053607525.1). Taxonomy (NCBI): domain Bacteria; kingdom Bacillati; phylum Actinomycetota; class Actinomycetes; order Propionibacteriales; family Kribbellaceae; genus Kribbella; species Kribbella sp. NPDC055110. The sequence goes on along the minus strand of NZ_JBSGTS010000004.1, from coordinate 113,911 downwards.
TTGTGCGAGCCGTCCTTGGCGACGTGCTCCATCAGCACGATCACCTTCTTCGCGCCGTGCACCAGGTCCATCGCGCCGCCCATCCCCTTGACCATCTTGCCGGGGATCATCCAGTTCGACAGGTCGCCGGTGGCCGAGACCTGCATGGCGCCCAGGATGGCCGCGTCGATCGCGCCGCCGCGGATCATCCCGAAGGACAGCGCCGAGTCGAAGAACGACGCGCCGGGCAGCGTCGTGACGGTCTCCTTGCCGGCGTTGATCAGGTCCGGGTCCTCTTCCCCCTCGACCGGGTACGGCCCGACGCCGAGGATGCCGTTCTCGGACTGCAGTACGACGGTGACGCCGTCCGGGATGTAGTTCGGGACCATGGTCGGCAGGCCGATACCGAGGTTCACGTACTGGCCGTCCTCGAGCTCGGCCGCGGCCCGGGCGGCCATCTGCTCACGGGTGAGTGGCATGCTCAGGCCCCCTTCTGAACGGTGAGCTTCTCGATCCGCTTCTCGATGTCCTTGCCGACAGCAACGACACGCTGGACGTACACACCGGGCAGGTGGATCGAGTCCGGGTCCAGCTCACCAGGCTGGACCAGCTCCTCCACCTGCGCGATCGTGACCCGGCCGGCCATCGCGGCCAGCGGGTTGAAGTTGCGCGCGCTGCGATCGAACACCAGGTTCCCGTGGGTGTCGCCCTTGAGTGCGTGCACCAGCCCGAAGTCGGTGGTGATCGAGTCCTCCAGCACGTACGTCGTACCGTTGATCTCCCGCGTCTCCTTGGGCTCCGACGCCTTCGCGACCGAACCGTCCGCGTTGTACTTCTGCGGCAGCCCACCGTCGGCGACCTGCGTCCCGACACCGGCCAGGGTGAAGAACGCGGCGATCCCGCAGCCGCCGGCCCGGAGCTTCTCGGCCAGCGTGCCCTGCGGGGTCAGCTCGACCTCCAGCTCCCCGGACAGGAACTGCCGGGCGAACTCCTTGTTCTCCCCGACGTACGACGACGTCATCTTGGCGATCCGCTTGTCGGCGAGCAGGATGCCGAGTCCCCAGTCGTCGACGCCGCAGTTGTTCGACACGACGCTGAGCCCGGAGACCCCCTTGTCGTGCAGAGCGCTGATGAGCTGCATCGGGTTACCGCACAACCCGAAGCCGCCGACGGCGAGGCTTGCGCCGTCTCCGATGTCCGCCACCGCTTCCTGCGGCGACCCGTACGTCTTGTCCATCAGCTGCTCCGTTGCAGTGTCGAGGCCCGATTCGCTCCGACTCTAACCAGCCGACCCGAGTCCCGCGATGTGAGTGGTACCACTCGGGTATGTGGTCAGGTGCTACGCGGACGCCTCGGACGCGTTCAGCGCCGCCAGTTCGTGCAGTGCCTCGTAATGCGCGTCGTCCAGCGCAGGGATGGCGAGTACGGCGGACAGGTGCGCGCGGGCGACCGGGAGGTTGCCGGAGCCACGCGCCGTACGTGCCAAACCGACCAGTGCCGCCGCCACGGTCTCCGGCTGGTCGGCGTGCTCGCCGATCGACAGGGCCCGGCTGTAGTCCGCGTGAGCGTCTTCCAGCTTCCCCAGCCGTCGGTAGAGCTCTGCACGCTCACACAGCAGCAGTGCGGTCTCATCTGCGAGGCACAGGTGCTCAGCAAGCTCCAGCGCCTCTGTAGTGATATCCAGCGGCTCGTCGACGACATGTCTGAGCGCGCTGAGGGCCAGGAGCATGCCCCACCGGTCCTCCAGCATCCGGAAGCGGCCCAGCGCCGTACGCAGGCTCTGTGCCGCGTCACCTGGCGTAGCTGTCGTCAGACTGGGGTAGCCACGGCACAGCTCGACGGCTGCACGTGCCCACGCGTCACCGGCCTCGTTGCGCTCCAGCACGTCCTCCACCACGGAGGCCGGCTCAAACGGCCCGAACACCAGTGACCACAGCAGGACCGTCACGGAGTACCGGAACGGGCCGGTAGTCGTCAGCACGATCTGCTGGGCGAGCTCCACCTGCTCCTGCTCGGCCGACGCTGCACCGTGGATGACGGCCAGCAGGTACTCCTCGTCCAGCCCGACCGGGACGGTCCGGCCGAGCATGCTGAGCACCCGCTCGGCCGCGGCCGCAGCCTCGTCCTGGAGACCGTTCGACCACCAGTACGCCGAATAGCGCGCAACCAGCCGTAAGGCGGTCCGCAGGTCGCTCTCACACGCGCGTTCGATCGCGCTGACGACCTGGTCCGCCTCCAGACTGTGTGGTTCGCCGGAGCCCTCCAAGTTCACGTGCTTCATTGTTGCGCGTCTCTGTTAACGCCGTGTCACGGGGCTAGAAACGGAGCACTCCCCAGGTGGCCGGGCGGTGCATGTCCGCGAGGCCCTGTGGCGCCCACACCCAGAACTCGCTTTCCTCGCCCTTCACGTACGCGCCGTCGACGACCTCGTGCGGCCACTCGCAGCGCATCAGGTTCATCCGCCACTCGTCACCCGGGTTCGGCGGCGTCGCCCTGCCCTTGTTGTACGGCGCGAGCTCGGCCCACGGTAGGGCGACCTCCGTCGACCACCCGGTGTCGGTGTCGGACGGGTCGTTGAGCGTGCCGTCGACGTGGATCGCGGTCCGCAGACCAGGCAGGTTCGTCGGGTCGATCGGGAGGCCGCCGTCGACGTACGGCTTCGGCAGTGTGAGTTCCCAGATCGTCCCGAGCGGGTTGATCTCGAACTCGTAGTAGTTCTGCCCGTCGCCGTCCGGGTCGAGGAACAGTTCGAAGTTGTTCTCGTGGAACAGCTTGCTGTTGTGCTCGGTCATCGTCGACCACACGTGCGGCTCCTCGAGCAGGCCGCCGACGTACAGGTACTGGTCGTCGTACATCAGCTTCGCCCGGGTCAGGAACCGTGGCGTGGGGCCGTCGTGGATCGGGACGAAGGCGGTCGTCCACGGCGCGGCCTCCCAGGCCGGGTCGGTCAGGGTGCCGTCGAGGTTCGGCGTGGTGGCGGTCCGCGGGCACTCGTAGACGGGCAGGTCAGGCATCAGCACGCTCCAGCAGTCGGGCGAGAAGGTTGGCGAGCAGGAAGGTGACGGCGGTCAGGACCGGTACGACGGCGAGGATCCACGGCGAGTCCAGGTGGCCGGTCAGGAACGCCACGACCAGTCCGACCATGAACGCGACGCCGAGGAACGGGATCAGCTTCGGGTGCGGCATCGCCAGCCGGCTGAGCGCCGTACCGCCGAGCACCATCGTGACGACCACGATCACGATCAGCAGCGGCAGTCCGAGGGCGCCGCAGTTCGTGGTGTCGCGGAACCGCTCGCAGCCGCGCTCACTCAGCCACACCAGCGCGATGGTCGCGAACCCGCACAGCAGCCCAACAACGGCCAGAATCAGCCCCGGCGGCAGCGGCGGCGCGTCGTACCGCCCCGGACGTGCCTCATCGGCCTCGTCGTCGGCGGCCTCCAGCGCGGCTTCCAGATCGTCCGGCATCCGGTCGCCGTCGTCCTCCTGACTCATTGCCGCAGGCTATCGGGCTCCCAGACACTTCGCGACGGCAATCACGCGCGTTCGCCGAGGTCAATCCGCTGCAGACGTTCAGATCAGGCCGTACGGCGCGCGGTGCAGCACGTCGTACAGCAGCCGGCGATCGAGCACGTTGCCCTCGGGCTGCAGCCAGGCGAGGAGGTCACGGTCGGCGAACTGTGCCGACAGACACGCAACGGCGGCATCGGGGCCGAACTGCGTCGTGATCCGGCCCTGGCCGTCCGCGGCCGGGTGCACGATCAGGAAGCCGCGGACCTCAGCCGCCCGGAGCCGTCCGCGCCAGGCAGCGACAGCGGCCTCCAGCGCAGGTACCGGGCTGTCGATCGGCTGGCCGTTGAACACCAGGGACCCGTAGGCATCGAGCGTGTACGTGCCGGCCGGCCCCACCAGCGACACGATCAGGGCGACGCGGTGCCCATTGATCAGCATGTGATCGACGGCGACGGCACCGAGTTGCGCACTGTGCACCAGCTTCGCCGCGGGCAGCGCGCCGATCACAGGGTCCAGCAGATTGGCCGTACGCCGCTGCAGCAGCACGTCGTACGGCGAGATCGGCGCGGCGAGCGCATCGTCGAGAAGCGGCTCGCCGGGACGGCCCCACAGGTTGAACTCGTACGCCGCGGTCCGGTCGATCGCCTGATCCAGCACGTGCGCCTTCGACCAGCGACCGGTGAGGACCCGGACGACGACCAGGCCCGCGACCACGCCGCCGAGCATGATCCGGCCGACCGTGGACGCCCCGCTCGCCGTGAACGGATTGAGCGTCAGGATCAGGGCCAGCAGGTAGAAGGCCGCGGTGAGGACGCCCACCGACTTGAACAGGCGGCCCAAAGGCACCCGCCGGCTCCAGTGCGGTGGCATCGCGACCACGATCATCGCGGCGGTGCCGACTCCGAAGACGACGTCCCAGAAACCGTGGTAGTCGATCGTGACTAGGATCCAGATGACCAGTGCGCTGAAGACGGTCAGCGCGACGAGAGCGGGGCCTCGCCAGCGGCCGAAGGGCGGGCCGGCGAGGATCGGGCCCGCGGCGACCGGCTGGACCCGCTCACCGGTCGTCCTGGGCTGCTCCGCCTGCTCACTCGAGGACTGCTCACTCGAGGACTGCTCGCTCGACCAGGGCTGGTCGGTCGACCAGGTCCAGGTCGGCTCAGGTTCGGGCTGCGGATCTGACCGGGGCTGCGGATCCGGTTCGCGCCGCGGCTCGCGAGTCGTCGACCGGCCGGACAGCGAGCGGTCGTAGGCGGCGCGCTTGGCCGGGTCCGAGAGGGTGTTCCAGGCCTCCTGGACGAGGCGGAAGAGCGCCGCGTTGCCGCCCTGGTCGGGATGGACCTGGCGGACCAGCTTCCGGTACGCGGTCTTGATCTCGGCGGCGGTGGCCGTGCGCTCGACATTCAGCACTTCGTAGTGATCGGCCCCGCTCACCAGCACCTCCGCGACACGTCAGAACGCATTGAGGGTCAGTCACCGCAGTGACTGACCCTCAATGGTGGTCGGGCTGACAGGATTTGAACCTGCGACCTCTTCGTCCCGAACGAAGCGCGCTACCAAGCTGCGCCACAGCCCGAAGTCGCGAGTAGCTTACATGGGCTCAGCGTCCGGACGAAATCGGGTTAATGCGTGGGACGAGCGTGAGCAATGTGGCCTCCGGGCGGCAGGCGAAACGGACCGGCGCGTACGGCGACGTACCGAGGCCTGCCGACACGTGGAGCGCCGCCTGACGGCCGTCGTACCCCCAGGACGACAGGCCCTTCACGCGGGACGTGTCCAGGTCGCAGTTGGTCACCAGCGCGCCGTAGAACGGCACCGCCAGCTGACCGCCGTGCGTGTGACCGGCGAGGACCAGCGGATAACCATCGCCGACGAAGCCGTTCAGGACCCGCTGGTACGGCGCGTGCGTGACGCCGATCGACAGGTCTGCCGTCGGGTCGATCTCGCCTGCGACCTCGTCGTACCGGTCGCGCCTGATGTGCGGGTCGTCGGTGCCCGCGAAGTCCAGGCGCAGGCCGTTCACCTTCAGCGTGGCCTTGGCGTTGTTCAGGTCCGTCCAGCCGGCGCCGCTGAACCCGCGGCGCATCTCCTCATACGGCAGGTCGGGTCCGTGCGGCTTGTGGCGCTGCTTGTTCGCGGGCAGCAGGTACTTGCCCGGGTTCTTGAAGTGCGGCTTCCAGTAGTCGTTGGAGCCGAACACGAACACCCCGGGCAGATCGAGCAGATCGCCGTACGCACGGAGCAGCGGAGGAACCGAGTACTCGCTCGCGAGGTTGTCGCCGGTGTTGACGATCAGGTCGGGCTCGAGCGCGGCCAGGTCGTTCACCCAGCGGATCTTCTTCTCCTGCGTCGGCATCAGGTGCAGGTCGGACAGGTGCAGCACCTTCAGCGGCGCGGTCCCCTCCGGCAGCACCGGCACCGTCAGTCTGCGCAGCGTGAACCACCGCACCTCGATACCGGCCGCATACGCGACACAAGCGGCCCCTACGGCGCTGACGACAGCCGTAGTTTTCAGGGCGGTCCTGACGATGCTCATTTCACCAGCCTGCCACAATCATGGTCATGTCCAACTCCGGAATGAAGCAGCGCCTGCACGACGACATGACCGCCGCCCTCAAGGCGCGCGACGAGATCCGCAAGTCGACCCTGCGGATGGCGCTCACCGCGATCACCAAGGCGGAGGTGGCCGGCAAGGAGGCCCGCGAACTCACCGACGCCGAGATCGTCGACGTGCTCAGCTCCGAGGCCAAGAAGCGCCGCGAGTCCGTCGTCGCCTACCGCGACGCCGGCCGCGCCGAGCTCGCCGACAAGGAACAGGCCGAGGCGGACATCCTCGCCGACTACCTCCCCGAGCAGCTCACCGAGGACGAGATCAAGGTCCTGGTGACCGAGACCATCGCCGCCACCGGCGCCGCCGAGCTCGGCCCGCGCGGCATCGGCAAGGTCATGGGCGCCCTGCAGCCCAAGGTCAAAGGCAAGGCCGACGGAGGCGTCGTCTCCGCCGAGGTCAAACGCCAACTCGGCGCCTGACCGATCAGCCGTGGCCGCGGCCGCCGCAGTTCGGGTACTTCGGGTTCCACGGCGGACAGTTCGGGTTCAGCGTGGTCGGGGTGGTCGGCGGCTTCACGGTCTGCGTGGACGTGGGCTTCCCCGGCTTGGTCTGCTTGCTGCCGTTCGAGACGTAGATCGTGACCAGCGAGCCGGCGGGCGCGCCGTCGCGCTGCCGGGGGTCGGTGTAGGCGACCGTGCCGGCGGTCTCCTCGGAGTTGACCGTGCCGGACGCGATCGCGACCTCGAAGCCGGCCTGGCGGAGCTTGTTGGCCGCGTCGTCGGGGTTCATGCCGTTGACGAACGGAAGGCTCTTCACGTCGCCGCGCTGCGTCTTGTCGGTCGGCGCGACGAACCGTGTGGTCGGGTACCCCTGCAGGGCCGCCTGCATCGCCGCCTGCCAGATCGGACCGGCGGTCCCGGACCCTGTCGGGTCGTTGATCTTCTTGCCGTTCAGCGTCTGGCCCTGCAGCCGGTTGTACGGCAGGGATGCGTCGGCGACCACAGCGGCTGCCGCAAGCTTCGACGAGTAGCCCGAGTACCAGACCGCCTTGGCGTCCTGGATGGTTCCGGTCTTGCCGGCCAGGTCGCTCTTGCCGAACTTCAGCTTGCTGCCAGTGCCGCCCGCTTCCATCACCTGGTGCAGGACCGCGTTCACGCCGTCGGCAACCTCTGGCGCCAGCACCTGCTTGCAGTTCGCGCCGGGGATGCTGATGGACTTGTTGGCCGAGTCCTTGACCGTGGTGACCGCCCACGGCGTGCAGTACATGCCGCGTGCGGCGAAGGCGGCGTACGCGTTCGACAACTGCAACGGGGTGATGTAGCCGACGCCGAGGGTCATCGACGGGACCTGCTCGAGCGGGCCGAGGTTCTGGGCGTCGTACATGCCCAGGGCGGCCGCGATCTTGGCGATCGGGCACAGGCCGGTCCGCTGCGAGAGCTGCAGGAAGTAGGTGTTGGTCGACTTCTGCGCCGCCTGGATCATCGTCGGGTCCGGGACGTTCTTGGTCGAGTTCTGCGGGTCGTACTTGCCCAGGATCTTGTACGGGCCGTTGCACGTGCTGAACGTCTGGCCGCCCATCGACAGCGGGCTGGGCGAGTTGATCTTGTAGTTGAGCGGGATGCCCTTCTGGATCGCGGCCGCGAGCGTGAACGCCTTCATCGTCGAGCCGTTCTGGAACCCGCCGTACCCGCCCGGATAGGACTTCGGGGCGTTGTAGTTGTACGCCGTTTGGCCGCGCTTGCTGCCGTACTTGCGGCTCTGCGCCATCGCCTTCACCAGACCGGTGCCCGGCTCGACGATCGTGATCGCCGCGATCGCCTGGTCGGTCGGCTTGGCGTGCGTGTCGATCGAGCGCTGCGCGTCGGCCTGGATCTTCGGGTCGAGCGACGTGCGGATCGTCAGGCCTGCAGTCTTGATGTAGTTCGCTCGTTCGGTCTTGGTCTTGCCGAAGGCCGGGTTGTCCTCGAGTTGGGCGACGACGTACTCGCAGTAGAACGGGTACGGGCCGTTGCCGCAGCCGAGTTTGTTGGGCCGGACCTTCGCGGGGTCGATGACCGGGGTTTTCAGGGCCGAGTTGGCCTGGGCGACCGAGATGACGTTGAGCTGCAGCATTCGGCGGAGGACGACGTCGCGGCGGTCCTTGGCGCGCTTGGCGTCGTTGGTCGGGTCGTAGCCGGTGGGGTTCTTCACCAGGCCGGCCAGCATTGCCGCCTGCGGGAGGGTCAGCTGGGAGGCGTTGACCGAGAAGTAGTGCTGGGCGGCGGCCTGGATGCCCCAGGCGCCGTCGCCGAAGTTTGCGAGGTTGAGGTACTTCTCGAGGATCTCGTTCTTCGAGTACTGCTTCTCGACGGCGATCGCGTACCGCAGCTCGGCGATCTTGCGCTGGTACGTGTCGGCGGTCGCGGCGGCGAGCTCGGCCGGGGTCTTCGCCTTCTCGACCAGGCTGACCTTCACGTACTGCTGGGTGATGCTCGAACCACCCTGCTGCACCGAGCCCGACGACTGGTTCTGCAGCAGCGCGCGCAGCGTGCCCTTCGCGTCCAGCGCGCCGTGCTCGTAGAAGCGGTCGTCCTCGATCGCGACGATCGCCTTCTGCATGATCGGCGCGACGTCCTTGAGCTTGACCGGAACCCGGTTCTGCTCGGCGAGCGTGGCGATCACGGACCCGTCGGCGGCCAGGATGGTGCTCTTCTGCTTGAGCGGTACCTCGTCGAACTGCTGCGGCAGGTCCTGCAGCGTGTTGGAAGTCTTCTCCGTGGTGAATCCGGCGAGGCCGGCGAGCGGGATGGCGAGACCGGCAGCCAAGGCCCCCGACAGCACGCTCACCCCTAGGAACAGAACCACAGATTGGACGACGCCCCGGTCGCCCTTTTCCCTCACGCGCATGGTTGTTAAGACTACGGGACCGCCGATCTGGGTTACCGCTCCGCGTGTGAGTTCGGTCACCCTCGCTGGACAAAGTTCATCCAAAAGGACGAGGGCCCGAGCAGATTGCTCGGGCCCTCGTTCAGTACGGCGTTACGCCGCGTACTGCTGTGCTTGCACCTCGGCCGGCTCCAGCGCCAGCTCCAGCACCTCACGGACGTCGCTCACCGGGTGCACGGTCAGCTCCGCGAGGACGGACGCCGGCACGTCTTCCAGGTCCGGCTCGTTCCGCTTCGGGATCAGGATCGTGGTCAGCCCGGCACGGTGCGCGGCGAGCAGTTTCTGCTTCACCCCACCGATCGGGAGCACCCGTCCGGTCAGCGACACCTCACCGGTCATCGCGACCTCCGAGCGGACCGGCCGCCCGGACAGCAGCGACGCCAGCGCCGTCGTCATCGTCACACCCGCCGACGGTCCGTCCTTCGGGACAGCACCGGCCGGCACGTGGATGTGGGTGTTCCGCTCGGCCAGGTCACCGACCGGGAGCCCCAGCTCCGCGCCGTGCGAGCGCAGGTACGACAGGGCGATCTGCGCCGACTCCTTCATCACGTCACCCAACTGCCCGGTCAGCGTGACTCCGGTCGGCCCGGTCTCCTTGTCGGCCAGCGACGCCTCGATGAAGAGCACGTCACCACCCGCACCGGTCACGGCCAGTCCAGTCGCCACGCCCGGAAGCGCCGTACGTTCCGCCGATTCCGGAGTGAACTTCGGCGAACCCAGGTACGCCTTCAGCTCACCGCCATCGATGGTCAGGTTGCCAACGTCCTCGCCCAGGGCGAGCTTCGCCGTCACCTTCCGCAGGACGCGGGAGATCCCGCGCTCCAGTTGCCGTACGCCGGCCTCCCGGGTGTACTCACCCGCAAGCAGGCGCAGCGCCGAGTCCTCGATGGTCACTTCGTCCGCCGTCAGGCCCGCCCGCTCCAGCTGACGTGGGAGCAGGTGGTCACGGGCGATGACGACCTTCTCGTCCTCGGTGTACCCGTCCAGCTGCACCAGTTCCATCCGATCCAGCAGTGGCGCCGGGATGGAGTCCAGCACGTTCGCCGTGGCCAGGAAGACCACGTCGGACAGGTCCAGCTCGACCTCCAGGTAGTGGTCCCGGAAGGTGTGGTTCTGCGCCGGGTCGAGGACCTCGAGCAGCGCGGCCGTCGGGTCACCCCGGTAGTCCGCACCCACCTTGTCGATCTCGTCCAGCAGTACGACGGGGTTCATCGAACCCGCCTCGGTGATCGCCCGGACGATCCGGCCCGGCAGCGCACCGACGTACGTACGCCGGTGACCGCGGATCTCGGCCTCGTCCCGGACACCGCCCAGGGCGACCCGGACGAACTTCCGGCCCATCGCACGCGCCACGGACTCACCCAGCGAGGTCTTACCCACGCCAGGAGGACCGACCAGCGCCAGTACGGCGCCACTGCGGCGACCGCCGACGACACCGAGACCGCGGTCCGCGCGACGACGCCGTACGGCCAGGTACTCCGTGATGCGTTGCTTCACGTCGTCCAGGCCGGCGTGGTCCGCGTCCAGCACGGCCCGCGCCTCGCGGATGTCGTAGCTGTCCTCGGTCCGCTCGTTCCAGGGCAGTTCGAGAACCGTGTCCAGCCAGGTCCGGATCCAGCCGACCTCGGGGGACTGCTCGGAAGTGCGCTCCAGCTTGTCGACCTCGGTGAGCGCGGCCTTGCGGACGTGCTCCGGCAGGTCGGCAGCCTCGACGCGGGCCCGGTAGTCCTCTTCCTCGGACTCGGCCTTGCCGTCGAGCTCGGCCAGCTCCTTGCGGATCGCGGCCATCTGCTGGCGCAGCAGGAACTCCCGCTGCTGCTTCTCCATGCCCTCCTGGACGTCCTTCTGGATCGTCTCGGAGACCTCGAGCTCGGCGAGGTGGTCCTTCACCCAGCCGATCAGCTTCTCCAGCCGCTCGGAAACGTTCGCGTTCTCGACCAGCCAGGACTTCTGCTCGTTGTTCAGGTACGACGCGTAGCCGGCCAGGTCGGACAGCTCCGCCGGGTCGTCGACCTGCTTGATCGAATCGATCACCTGGTAGGCGCCGCGACGCTGCAGCACAGAAGTAGTCAGGGTCTTGTACTCGCGGGCCAGCTCGACGGAGCGGTCGTCGGTGATCTCGTGCATCACCGTCGCGCCCACCCACAGCGCCGCACCCGGGCCGGTGGTTCCGGCGCCGATGCGGACCCGCTGGGTCCCGCGGATCACAGCCGCCTGGGCACCGCCCGGCAGCCTGCCGATCTGCTCGATCTCACCGAGCGTCCCGGCCTTGGCATATTTTCCGTCCAGCCGCGGGACCAGCAGCACCTGGTCCTGACCTGCGGCCTGCGCGGCATCGATCGCCGCCCGGGCCTCGCTGTCAGCGAGTCGGACCGGCACGACCATTCCCGGCAGGACTACAACGTCGTCCAGCGGCAGTACAGGAAGATTCAACGTATCGGTCACGCTGTCACACCCTTTTCCAAGTTGAGTCTGACAGGCTCAACCACGGGTGTAAGCAAGTAATTCCCGGCCATTCCCGCCGTTCGCTGACGGTGAAATCAGGCGGTCAGCAGCTCGCCGATCTGGCGTAGACCGGTCAGGTCGTGCACGTCGTCGGCCAGGGCGGGCACCTCGACGGTCCGGATCGAGCGGTGCCCCCGGCGGAAGCGTTCGGCGCGCTTGTGGTCGCCTACGACCTGCTGCATCTTGTCCGCGTGCAACCGCAGTACGGCGGCCGTCATCGGCGACTTGTCCGCTTCCTCCAGCTTCTCGGCTGCAGCGAGTGACCGCTCCGCCGACAGTTCCGGCGCCTGCGTGTTCGTCACCCGGTTCAGCACGACGCCGGCCAGCGGCATTCCCTCGGCCCGCAGCCGCTCCGCGAAGTACGACGCCTCACGCAGCGCATCGTTCTGCGGCGCGGCCACGACGAGGAATGCGGTGTGCGGCTCCCGGAGCAGTGCCACGGTCTGCTCGGCCCGCTGCCGGAACCCGCCGAACAACGTGTCGAACGCCGCCACGAACGTCTGTACGTCGGTGAGCACCTGAGCGCCGAGCACCTTGTTCAGGACCGACATCGCCATGTTCACCCCCGCCGACATCAGCTTGAACGGACCACGCGCCGGCACCAGCAGCAGCCTGAGGAAACGTCCTTCGAGCAGCGACGCCAACCGTTCCGGCGCGTCCAGGAAGTCCAGCGCGGACCGCGACGGGGGAGTGTCCACCACGATCAGGTCCCATTCGCCGGTCCGCTCGGCCTGCTTGTGCAGCTGCCCGAGCTTCTCCATCGCCATGTACTCCTGCGTGCCCGCGAACGACGAGGAAAGCGCTTGATAAAAGGGATTCGCGAGAATCTGCTCGGCCTTCTCGGGCGTCGCGTGCTGCAGGACGACGTCGTCGAACGTCCGTTTCATGTCGAGCATCATCGCGTCCAGCCGGCCGCCGTTCTTCGCGTTCACCTCCGCCACCGCGCGCGGGGTGTTGTCCAGCTCGGTCAGCCCCAGCGACTGCGCGAGCCGCCGGGCCGGGTCGATCGTGAGTACGACGACTTTCCGCCCGCGTTCGGCCGCGCGCAGACCGAGCGCGGCCGCGGTCGTGGTCTTTCCGACCCCGCCGGACCCACAGGTGACGACGATCCGCGTCGAGGGGTCGTCGATGAGCGCGTCCAGATCCAGGTTCATGCCCGGAACTCCTCGGCCAGGTCGAGCAGGGTGCCTTGGTCGATCCCCTCCGGCTGCAGCGCCAGCTCCGTCACCTGTTTGCCCAGGGCATCGATCCGGTCGCGGTTCTCGCGTTCGAGCCCGACCCGGATGGCGTGGTCGTGCGCCTCGCTCGCGAGCGTCCGCACCAGGTCGTCGCCGATCGTGAGGCCGGCCGCCTTCAAGCCCCTGGTCAGCTCGGCGGTGGGCAGTTTCTCCTTCACCGCAAGGGCAAGCGCGTCGTCGTCGAGCGGGCTGTTGCGGACCATGTTCACCACGATCGACCCGATCCGCAGGTCCAGCGCCTCCAGTTGCCCGACCGCGTCGAGGGTCTCCTGGACCGGCATCTCCTCGAGCAGCGTGACCAGATGGATCCTGGTGATGTCCGAGCGCAGCATGCCCATGATCGCGTCCGCCTGGTTGCGGATCGGTCCGACCTTGGCGAGTCCGGCGACCTCGGTGTTCACGTTCAGGAACGGCGCGATCCGTCCGGTCGGCGGGGCGTCCACCACCACGGCGTCGTACGCGAGCTTGCCCTGCACCTTGCGGCGGGTGGCCTCGTACACCTTGCCGGTGAGCAGTACGTCGCGGAGCCCGGGGGCGATCGTCGTGACGAAGTCGATCGCGCCGACCTTCTCGAGTGCCTTCCCGGCACGGCCGAGGTGGTAGTACATGTCGAGGTACTCCAGCAGCGCGGCCTCGGCGTCCACGGCCAGCGCGAACACCTCACCGCCACCGGGGCCGTGCGCGATCCGGCGTTCGACGTACGGCAGGGGTGGTACGTCGAAGAGCTGGGCGAGCCCTTGGCGGCCCTCGACCTCCACCAGGAGGATCCGCTTGCGCTGCTCGGCCAGCGCGAGCGCCATGGCAGCCGCGACGGTGGTCTTCCCGGTGCCGCCCTTGCCGGTCACCACGTGCAGTCGCGCCATAGGTCCCAGGGTAGGACGTGTCCCGCGACACACCGTTAGAGTCCCCTTCATGAAGAAGTTCGAGTACTTCACTGCGCCGCTGCTGGTCCACTCGACCAAGGAGATCCTGGACAACTTCGGCCAGGACGGCTGGGAGCTGGTCCAGGTCGTCCCGGGCCTGAACCCGGAGAACCTGGTCGCCTATTTCAAGCGGGAGATCGAGGACAAATGAGCCACCCCGAGGAGAAGCTCGCCGAGCTCGGCCTGAAGCTGCCCGACGTGGCCAAGCCGGTCGCCGCGTACGTCCCGGCCGTCCGGACCGGTGACCTGGTCTACACGTCCGGGCAGCTGCCGCTGCGCGAGGGCACGCTGATCGCGACCGGCAAGGTCGGCGACGCGGTCACACCCGAGGTCGCCAGCGAGTGCGCCCAGCAGTGCGCGCTGAACGCGCTGGCCGCGGTCAAGGCCGAGATCGGCGACCTGGGGAACGTGAAGCGGATCGTGAAGGCGGTCGCGTTCATCGCCTCCACGCCGGACTTCACCGGCCAGCCGCAGGTCGCGAACGGCGCCTCCGAGCTGTTCGGCCAGGTCTTCGGCGAGGCCGGGCAGCACGCCCGCAGCGCCGTCGGCGTACCCGTCCTCCCGCTCGACGCCCCGGTCGAGGTCGAACTGATCGTCGAGGTCGGCTGATCCGCTCGTGCGGGACCTGAAGTCGCAGCTGATGACCGGCCGGATGGCCGAGGTCGCCCTCGAGCACGCCCGAGGGTCGCGGACACCGGCCGAACCGCGCCCGGCCTCCACCGTCATCCTGCTCCGCGACGCACCGCGCCCGGAGGTCTACCTTCTCCGGCGGCAGCGGACCATGGCTTTTGCTGCCGGTATGACGGTGTTCCCGGGCGGGCGGGTCGACGCGACGGATTCCACGGTCGCGGACTCGTGGTCGGGGCCTTCGCCGGAGTGGTTCGGGGAACGGCTCGGGTGTTCCGCGGAGACGGCGGCGGCGTACGTCGCGGCGGCGGTGCGGGAGACCTTCGAGGAGTCCGGCGTACTGCTGGCCGGGCCGTCAGCCGACGCCGTGGTTGAGGACACCACCGGAGCCGACTGGGAGGCCGATCGGGTCGCGCTGGAGGCCCGTGAGCTGGGGTTCTCGGAGTTCCTGCACCGGCGCGGGCTGGTGCTGCGCGCCGACCTGCTCGGTCCCTGGGCGCACTGGATCACCCCGGAGTTCGAGCCCAAGCGGTACGACACCGCGTTCTTCGTCGCCGCCCTCCCGGCGGGGCAGGTCACCCGGGACGTGACGAGCGAGTCCGACCAGGTCACCTGGATCCGCCCGGCGGACGCCGTCGCGGCCGTCGACGCGGGCGAGGTCCTGATGCTGCCCCCGACGTACATCTGCTGCCACGAACTCTCGCAGTACGACGATGTAGCGGCGATCCTGGCCGCGGCCGGCGAGCGTGAGATCACGGCGATCATGCCCACCGTGCGCGTCGACGGCGACCAGGCCTATCTGGAGACCACATGAACGTCACCGAGTACGCCACGCTGGTGAAGGCCGACAACCCCGGCCTGATGACGCTGGACGGCACCAACACCTGGATCCTGCGCGCCCCGGACGCGGAGCGGTCGGTGGTCGTCGACCCCGGCCCGATGCTGGAGGACCATCTGCGCGCGGTCCTGGACCAGGCCGGCAAGGTCGCCGTCGTACTGCTGACCCACAAGCACCCGGACCACTCCGAGGGCGCCGCGTGGTTCGCCAACCAGGCCGGCTGCGGCGTCCGCGCGGTGGATCCCGAGTTCCGCATCCCCACCGATCACGCCCACGGCCTGTCGGAGGGTGACGTGATCACCGCCGACGGCCTCCGGATCGAGGTCCTCCCGACGCCCGGCCACACCCTCGACTCGGTCTGCTTCTGGCTGCCCCAGGACGGCTCGCTCCTCACCGGAGACACCGTCCTCGGCCGCGGTACGTCGGTCGTCGCGTACCCGGACGGTGCCCTGGGCCCCTACCTCGACTCCCTCGAGCGCCTCCGGGCCTTCGCGAACTCCCCGGCCGACGTACGCCGCCTACTCCCCGGCCACGGCCCTGTGATCGACGACCCGTCCGGCGTCCTCACCTACTACCTGGACCACCGCCAGGAACGCCTGGCCCAGGTCCGCGAAGCCATCGCCCAAGGCCACACCACCCCCGAGTCGATCGTCGAACACGTCTACGCCGACGTACCCCAACCCCTCTGGCCCGCCGCCGAACGCTCAGTCCGCGCCCAACTCGACTACCTGAAGGGTTAGCGGGCGCGGCGTTGGAGGCGGTCTACGTCGAGGAGGACTACGGAGCGGGGCTCTAGGCGGACCCAGCCTCGGGAGGCGAAGTCGGCGAGGGCCTTGTTGACGGTTTCGCGGGAGGCGCCGACCAGTTGGGCGAGCTCCTCCTGGGTGAGGTCGTGGTGGACGTGGACGCCGTCGTCGGCGGTGCGGCCGAAGCGGCTGGCGAGGTCCAGGAGGGCCTTCGCGACCCGGCCCGGTACGTCGGAGAAGACGAGGTCGGCCACGACGTCCGAGACCTTGCGAAGGCGGCCGGCCAGCTGCAGCAGGAGGCCGCGCGCGACCGCGGGGCGGCCGTCCAGCCAGCGGAGCAGCTCGTCGTGGGTCAGCGACATCAGTTGGGCGTCGGTGACGGCGGTGACCGTCGCGGACCGCGGTCCCGGGTCGAACAGCGACAGCTCACCGAACATCTGGCCCGGCCCGAGCACGGCGATCAGGTTCTCCCGGCCGTCGGCGGAGGTGCGGCCCAGCTTGACCTTGCCTTCGACCACGACGAACAGCCGGTCACCGGAATCGCCCTCGTGGAACAGCACCTGGCCGCGGCGCAGCCGGCTCTCGGACATCGAGGCTGCCAGGGCATCGGCCGCCTCGTCGTCGAGCTGACTGAACAGCGGTGCCTGTCGGAGCACTGCGGCATCCACTTCTGGGCCTCCTAGGACCTTCGACCACGACTCCGGACGTGGGATCCGCCACGTCCGTCGACCGATATGTGTACACCCGGTCGCCACAAAACCGTAGCCCCTCCAGTGTCGGCGCCGCCACGTAGGCTTGCCTCCATGCCATCCCCGCGTGTCGCGGAGCCCCTCCCGGCGGTCCCGCTCAAGCTTCCCCGCAAGGCCCCTGTGTACGTCGACGAGACGCATACCCAGCTGGTCCGCCGGGCCCGGAAAATGCACAAGGTACTCACCGAGACCTACCCGGACGCGCACTGCGAGCTGGACTTCACCACCCCGCTCGAGTTGCTGGTGGCCACGATCCTGTCGGCCCAGACCACCGATGTCACGGTCAACAAGGTGACCCCGACGCTCTTCGCGAAGTACCCGACCGCCCAGGCGTACGCCGAGGCCGACCGGGACGAGATGGAGGCGATCCTCAAACCGACCGGCTTCTTCCGGGCGAAGACCAACAGCGTGATGAAGCTCGGCCAGGCGCTCGTCGACGACTACGACGGCGTCGTACCGAACAAGCTCGAGGAGCTGGTGAAGCTCCCCGGCACCGGCCGGAAGACGGCGAACGTGGTCCTCGGCAACGCCTTCGGTGTCCCCGGGATCACCGTCGACACGCACTTCGGCCGCCTGGTCCGCCGGTTCGGCTGGACCGCGGAGGAGGATCCGGTCAAGGTCGAGCACATCATCGGCGACCTGTTCCCGAAGAAGGACTGGACGATGCTGTCGCACCGGCTGATCTTCCACGGCCGCCGGCGCTGTCACGCGAAGAAGCCGGCCTGCGGCGCGTGCCCGATCGCCCAGTGGTGCCCGTCGTACGGCACCGGTCCCACGGACCCCGAGGCCGCGGCGAAGCTGGTGAAGGTCCCCGCGTGAACCGTTCGCTCCGCCGCGTGCGACCGCTCCTGGCAGGGGCGGTCGCGTTGGTGCTGTCGGTGACACTGGCGGCGTGTGGATCGGAGCGAGCCGATGACAGCGGTACGCCGTCGTCCGGGCGGAGCACTGTGGCGGGCGCGGACCAGCTCAAGGCCTGCCCGTCGGCGCCCTCGAAGCCGCCGGTCAGCAACGGACTGCCTGACATCAGCCTGCCGTGTCTCGGAATCGGTCCGGATGTCCGGCTCGCCGATCTGCGAGGGCCGCTGGTGATCAACGTGTGGGCGCAGTGGTGCGGCCCGTGCCGCGACGAAGCGCCGTACCTGGCCGCGCTCGCGAAGTCGGGCAAGGTGACGATGCTCGGGATCGACTACGACGACCCGCGGCCGGAGCTCGCGGTGAAGTTCGCCGGCGCGGAGAGACTGGCCTACCCGCACGTCATCGACCAGGACAAGGCGATCCAGCGGGCGCTGAAGGTCGGCGGCCCGCCGCTGACCGCGTTCGTCGACGACAAGGGCGAGATCGCCTACGTGCATCGCGGCGTACTGACGTCCCAGCAGCAGCTCGATCAGTTGCTCAAGGACAAGCTCGGGGTGACTCCATGACGGACGTGGAGATCCCGGATTGGCTGCGGCCGTTGGCGAAGGCGTCCGAGGACGTGGATCCGAACGTGTTGTCCCGGTTCCTGCCGCCGGACGATCCGTCGGTGCGGAAGTCCGCCGTACTGATCTTGCTTGCTGACGGCAACGACGGGCCGGAGGTGCTGCTCACCGAGCGAGCCTGGACGCTGCGCAAGCACGCCGGGCAGATGGCGTTCCCGGGCGGCGGCGCCGACCCGGAGGACGGCCCCGGGGAGAGCGGTCTGATCCGCACCGCGCTGCGCGAGGCCCAGGAGGAGACCGGCCTGGATCCGGCCGGCGTCGTGCCGTTCGCGGTCTGGCCGGCGCTCTGGGTGCCGGTCAGCAACTTCGGCGTGTCGCCGGTGCTGGCCTGGTGGCGGGAGCCGTCGCCGGTCGCGGTGGTCGACCCGGCCGAGGTCGCGTCGGTGCACGAGGTGCCGATCAGCGCGCTCGCCGACCCGGTGAACCGGATCAGTTGTTTGCATCCGAGCGGTTTCACCGGCCCTGCGTTCATCATCGGTGACCTCTACATCTGGGGGTTCACGGCCGGATTGCTGGACAAAATGCTGCAGCTCGGCGGCTGGTACCGCGACTGGGACCCCTCGAACGTCGTACCGTTGCCCGACCGACTGGTCGAGGCGGCCTGGCGGAGCGAGGGACGACGGCCGGAGGACGTGCGGCGGATGACCGCCATCGAGCACGATCTCGGCCGGGCGCCAGGTGACAAGTCGGAAGGCGTGGAATGAGCTGGCTCGACTGGGCGGTGCTGGGTACGGCGGCACTCGTGGCGATCTCGGGGTACGTCGAAGGTTTCGTGCTCGGGGCGTGCGCCACCGTCGGTCTACTCGGCGGCGCGGCCGTCGGCGTCTGGGGCGTCCCGAAGGCACTGAACCATTTCTCACCGAGCGTGACGGTGTCGTTCGCGGCGCTGGTGCTCGTGGTGGGGCTCGCCGCGCTCGGGCGAATGCTCGGGGCCCTGGTCGGCACCAAGGTGCGGAGGCAGTTGTCCTGGCGGCCGGTGCGGTTCCTGGACGCGCTCGGTGGCGCCGTGCTGGCGGCGGCGAGTGTCCTGATCGTGGCGTGGGTCCTCGGGGTCGCGGTGAGCGGTGCGCGGATCCCGAGTGTCACGTCCGCCGTCCGCGGGTCGGAGGTGCTCGCGAAGGTCGACCAAATACTGCCGAACAGCGCTGACCGCGCGTTGCAGTCGTTCAACGACGTGGTCAACACGGACCTGTTCCCGCGGTTCCTCGACCCGTTCGTGCCGGAGCGGATCCGCGAGACGCAGCCGCCGGACAGCGCGATCGCCCGGCAGCAGCCGGTCCGGGACGCGTACACGATGATCGCCAAGGTCACCGGGGTCGCCAGCTGCTCGCGCGGCCTCGAAGGCAGTGGGTTCGTCTACGCTCCGAAGCGGGTGATGACGAACGCGCACGTCGTCGCCGGGGTCAGCTCGCCGCAGGTCGAGGTGAACGGGAAGAAGTACGACGCCAAGGTCGTGGTGTTCGACCCGGAGACCGACATCGCGGTGCTGTACGTGCCCAACCTGACCGATCCGAAAGTGAAGCCGCTGTCGTTCGACTTCACCGGTAAGGCCGACGACCCGGCGGTCGTGCTCGGCTACCCGGAGAACGGCCCGTTCGACTCCGAGCCGGCCCGGATCCGCTCCGAGGAACGGCTCCGCGGCCCGGACATCTACGGCGACAAGACGGTCACCCGCGAGGCGTTCTCGATCTGGGCCTCGGTCCGCCCGGGCAACTCCGGCGGTCCGCTGCTGTCCGCGAAGGGCGTCGTGTACGGCGTGGTCTTCGCGGCCTCCGTCGAGGACAACCGCACCGGCTACGTCCTCACCGCCCAACAGGTCGCCGAAGACGCCCGCGCCGGCACCTCCGCCACCCAAGAGGTCTCCACGCAATCCTGCACCTGATGCAGCAGGTCGGTGGTCAGCAAGGCCGACCACGCGGAGGTGCACGTCAGCATCTTCCACGACTGCGGGCGCGGCTCGATCGTGACCTATCGGATCGAGAACGTGGACGGCAGTTGGAAGGTCACCGGCACTGTCGGCGGCGTCACTGGTGTCCTGCCCGCGGGTGGATGTCCTTCAGCCAGTCCACGAGAAGGGTGTTGAACAGGTCCGGGGCTTCCTCGTGCGGGAAGTGACCGGCGGGGGTGATGAGTTCGTGGCGCAGCGGTGCCGTGACCAGATCTGGGGGTGTGGTCACGGTGGGGGAGACCGCTGCGTCCTGCGCTCCGTGGAGCTGCAGGACGGGTATGGCGACCGGCGTACGCATCCTTGCCGAGTACTTCCGCCCGTCCGGCCGCAACCGCGACCGGGCGAACCACCGGTGGTACTCGAGCGCACAGTGTGGCGCCGGCCAGACCTGGAGTGCGGCTCGGTAGCGCCGTGACGCCTCCGCATCCGGGAACGTCCCGCCGGGCGCGGCCCAGGCGCGGAGCAAGCGCTCGATGTGGATCCCGTCCTGCGCCAGCAGCCTGCGTTCGGGCAGGATCGGCAGCTGGAACCACGCGCTCCGCGTCAGCGCCTTCGTCTGCCCCGACCGGGCGAGCAACAACGGGTGTGGCGCCGACACGGCAGCCAGTCCCCGGACCTGCCGCGGCGTCAGTACGGCGGCCGACCACCCGATGAACCCGCCCCACCCGTGTCCGACGACGACCGCATCCGCCGCGCCGAGCGACCGGATCACCCCGGACACGTCGGCGGCTGCGGTGTACGGGTCATAACCACGGGGGGTCTTGTCGCTGGCGCCGTACCCACGTAAGTCCATCGCGACCGCGCGATACCCGGCGGCCGCGACCACCGGCAGCTGGTGGCGCCAGGCCCACCAGAACTCGGGGAAGCCGTGCAGGAACACGACGAGCGGATCGTTCGCCGCGCCACACTCCGCGACGTGGAACCGGGCCCCGTTGGCCGCGACCAGTGAGTGCGACCAGGGGCCGTCGACCAGGAGGTCGACGACTCCTGCCGGGCTCAGCGCCGTACGCCCGGCTCAGGCAAGGCCAACGTCTCGTCGTCGCCCTTGCCGATCGACTTGAGGGCCTCGACCGACTCCTTCGAGGTCTCGATCGCCCGCGTCGGACCCTTCGCGCTCTTCAGCGCCCGCAGCCCGACGAACACCAGGATCGCGCCGATCAGCAGGAACGCGCCGGCCACGATCAGGAACGCGATCGCCGGGTGCAGCCCCGCCGCGGTCAGGCCGTACGCCGCGGAAATGCACAGCATGATCACCGCGAGCAGCGCCAGGAACGCCGCCGCCGCGAACATTCCGGCTCCGGTCCCGGCCGCGATCGCGGTCTTCTTCAGCTCGGTCTTCGCGAGCTCGATCTCGCTGCGGACCAGGCTGGACAGGTCCTTGCTGGCATTCGCCACCAGCTGGCCGACAGTGGGCTCGTCCCCGTTCATCGACATCGCGACTCCTTCCCGCACGTCCGTGCCCCGACACTACCGCCCGCGCCCGCGGTCAATCGGTGTACGCGCGGTTCCGGCGAGCCAGGAGCAATGCGGCGATCAATGCGGCCAGCACCGAAGCGATCAGTACGGCGGCCTTCGCGCGCTCGACCTGGGCCGCGTCGGACCCGAACGCGAGCTGGGCGATCAGCAGCGCAACCGTGAACCCGATGCCGGCCAGCACCGACACAGCGGCGACGTCCCGCCAGGCCAGATCGGAGTTCAGCTCGGCCCGAGTGAAGCGCGCGGTCAACCACGACCCGCCGAACACCCCGATCGCCTTCCCGACCAGCAGCCCGGCGACGATGCCGATCGCGACCGGGTCGGTCAGCAACTGCCGTACGGCGCTGCCGCTCAACGTCACCCCGGCGGCGAACAACGCGAACAGCGGTACGGCGACCGCCGCGGACCACGGGCGCAGCCGGTGCTCGATCCGCTCGGCCGGCGCCTCGTCCTCACCCGGATCCGCGACCACCCGCGTGACGAGCCCGAGCGCGACACCGGCGATCGTTGCGTGGATCCCCGACTCGTGCATGAACCACCAGGCGCCGACAGCGATCGGTACGTAGAGGAACGGCGTACGGACGCGGCGGCGCTGGAGGACGTACCAGAGCGCGATCAGGGCGACGGCGACGAGCAGTTGGAGCAGGTGGAACCCGTGCGAGAAGAACACGGCGATCACGAGGATCGCGCCGAAGTCGTCGACCACGGCCAGCGTCAGCAGGAACGCCCGCAGCGCGCTCGGCAGCGACGAGCCGACGATCGCCAGGACCGCGAGCGCGAACGCGACATCGGTTGCCGTCGGCACCGCCCAGCCGTGCGGCTTGCCGTCGTTGGTCACCAGGTTGGTGACCAGGTAGATGATTGCCGGGAGCACCATTCCGGCGATCGCGGCGACCACCGGGACGACGGCCTCGTTGAGCTTCGACAGGGTGCCGACGACCAGCTCGCGCTTCAGCTCGACCCCGGCCAGGTAGAAGAACAGCGCCAGCGCGCCGTCGGACGCCCACCCCTCGACGGTGAGCGGGCCGAGCTGCACGTCGCGCAGGTGGTGGTACGCGTCCTGCCAGGGTGAGTTCGCCCACACCAGCGCGACCACGGCCGCGGCGAGCAGCAGCAGACCGCCGGTCGTCTCGGCGCGCAGCGTGTCGGCGAGGAACGCCCGTTCACGGCCGAGAATGCGGGGAAATGCGCGCTTACGCTGCCGGATCCGTGGGTGCTCGCTCATGGACGGCCCTTCGTTCGGGGTCGGTCGGACGGACTGCCGACCAGACTTCCCGGCGCACCAACGCCATTCTAACGTCTTGCGGAGCTATTCCTGGAGCAGCTCGGCCAGCGCCTCGAAGTCCGCGACCGTGTGGTCCGGTGCGCCGAACACCTTCGGGTACGGCGTGTTGCGGCGGTCGATGTAGAAACCCTGGAGACCGGCGCGCTGGGCGCCGTCGATGTCCCACGGGTGCACGGCCGCCAGACCCATCCGTTCGACGGGCACCCCGCAGACCTCGGCGGCGTACCGGTAGGCGTCGGGGTGCGGCTTCCACCGTTGCGGCACCGACACGTCGAGCCGGTGCTCGAGCAGCGGCAGGATGCCGCCGTCCCGGAACACGTTTTCGGACATCGCCGCCGATCCGTTGGTCAGCGTGACGATGCGCACGCCGGCCTCGTGGATCTTGTGCAGACCCGGTGCGACGTCCGCGTGCAGCGGAAGGCGGGTGAATCCGGAAAGCACGTTTCCGACCGTTTCCTCGGTGGGCTCGATTCCGGCGCCGACGAGTTGCGCTTCGAGGAGCTCGGCGGCCAGGTCGCGGAAAACGCTGTACTTATTGACCACGGTCAGCGCGAACCCGTCTCGCAGCGTCGCCGCGAACCAGGCCTCGAGACTGTGCCGGGGCAGGCCGGCTGCCTCGAATCCGTCCCGCAGTGGCTCCATGTCGGTCAGGGTCTCGTTGACGTCGAGCACCAGTACGTCGAGCATCACCACTCCTCGCTATCTTGGATCAGTCGTTCCAAGATATGCTGTCAGGTATGGCGGATGTCAAACATTTCGACGAGGCGGAAGCGCTGGCCGCCGTCGAGCAGTTGTTCTGGCGCCGCGGGAGTGCGGCGACCGGGATCCAGGACGTGGTCGCGGCGACCGGGCTGAGTCGGTCCAGTCTCTACAACGCGTTCGGCGGCAAGGACGACCTGTACGCGGCGGCCGCCCGGCGGTACCTCGAGAACCGGTCGCGGCCGATGTTCGACCAGCTGGCCGCAGACGGGCGCGGACTCGTTGCGGTGCGCGCGTTCTTCGAGCAACTGCTGCGGTTGCGGTGTTCGGGGGAGTACGCCGGCTGGGGGTGCATGATGGCGAACGCGAACACCGAGAGCCCGCCGGACGGCGTACGGGCGGTGCTGTCCGAGCATCACGCTGTACTGCGGGATTCGCTGGCCGCTGCACTAAAGGTTGCTGAGGGCAATGGCGAGCTGCGGTCCGGGACCGAGGTGTCGGGGGCGGCGGAGTTGCTCACGCTGCTCGCGTACGCGATCAACTTACGGTCGCGGTCGGGTGCGACGCAGGCACAGTTGCGGTCCGCGGTCAACGCGGCGCTGGCGGCACTCGCTACCTGATCCAGACGAGCGGGTCCGGCCCCTTCGGGACGATGCCGGTCGGGTTGATGTTGTGGTGGGTGACGTAGTAGTGCCGCTTGATCTGGTCGAAGTCGACGGTCTCGCCGAAGCCGGGCAGCTGGTACAGGCGGCGCGCGTACGCCCACAGGTTCGGGAACTCGGTGAGCTTCTGCCGGTTGCACTTGAAGTGCCCGTGGTACACCGCGTCGAAGCGGACCAGCGTGGTGAACAGCCGCACGTCCACCTCGCGGAGCGTGTCGCCGAGGAGATAGGTGCGGTCCGCAAGCCGTTCCTCGAGTACGTCGAGTCGCGCAAACAGCGCGTCGTACGCGGCGTCGTACGCCTCCTGGCTGGTCGCGAAGCCGCAGCGGTACACGCCGTTGTTCACGTCTCGGTAGATCTCCTCGATCAACTGGTCCATCTCCGCGCGATCGGCCGGGATCAACTGCGGGGCGCCGGCGCGGTGGAACTCGGTCCACTCGGTGGAAAGGTCGAGGGTGATCTGCGGGTAGTCGTTCGTGACCACCTCGCCGGTCGTGGTGTCGACGATCGCGGGCACCGTCACGCGGCCGTCGTACGACGGGTCGGTGCGCAGGTACGCCTCGGACAGGTACTGGATGCCGAGCACCGGGTCGCGACCGTCCGGATCGAGCGTGAAGCGCCAGCCGCGCTCGTCGCGGATCGGGTCCACGACCGCGAGGCTGATCGCGTCCTCGAGGCCGAGCAGCCGGCGGACGATGATCGAGCGGTGCGCCCACGGGCAGGCCAGGCTGACGACCAGCCGGTACCGCCCCGGCTCGACCGGCCAGCGGCCCTGATCGTCCGGGCCTTCGCCCGCCGCCGCCGTCGAGTCGCGGGAGATCCGGCCGGTGAATCGGTTGCCCTGCCGCTTCCATTCGCCGGTCTGCGACGTCTCCTGCACGAACTGTCCCGGGGTCATAACGACAAAACTACCCCCGCTGGGAAATGGCTGAGCCTGTGGATCGTCACTGGCCGTGAGGTGGCACCGGCCGTTACAGTCGGGCTGACAAGGTGGTTCGGGACAATGTCGTCGCGGGCGCCTTGCGCGGTAGAACACGCCGCGGCCCCGCGCCCCCCGGCACTGGTTTGCCGGGCAGATTCCCAGGGATACTTGACCTCATGGCCCGCCCACGGAACAACCCAGGCGACCTCGCCGAGCTCCCTACCGAGCTGCGGACCGATCGTCCGAAGGGTGACCAGATTCGCGAGATTCTGGAGAACCTCACCCGCTCGCTGGCCGTCGGCACCGTGCTGCCGTCCGAGCGCGTCCTCGCCGAGCGTTTCGGCGTCGCCCGGATGACCGTCCGGCAGGAGGTCGACCGCGTCGTGGCCGAGGGCCTGGCCAATCGCCGCCCCGGCGGCGGCACCTTCGTCTCGGAGCCGCGCCCGTCCCGGATGCTCGCGTCGTCGTTCAGCCAGGACATGATCAACCGCGGCATCGAGCCCGGCGCCAAGGTCCTCGAGCACCGCGTCGGCGCCGCGGACGAGCAGCTCGCCCGCGAACTCGAAGAGGCCGTCGGCGCGCCGGTCCTGCACCTGGTCCGCCTCCGCACCGCCGACGGCGACCCGATGGCGATCGAACGCACCGCCCTCTCCCTGAACCGCTACCCCGCCCTCGACGAGATCGACTTCGCCGAGAAGTCCCTCTACACGGTCCTCGCCACCCGGTACGGCGTGACGCTCGGCATGGTCTCCGCCTCGATCGTCGCCGCCCCACCGGAGCCCGGCGACGCCGAACTCCTGGAGATCGACAGCTCCACCCCCTGCCTCATCATCACCTCGGCCCCCCGCACCGCCACCGACCAGGTGATCGAATTCGGCCGCTCCATCTACCGCTCAGACCGCTACGACATAACAGTCGCCTACCGCGCCACCTGAGTCGCGTGGGGCTAGACGTTCAGGCTGCGGAGGACGTTGGGGGGTTGGCCTCGGTCTGTTAGGCGGGTGACTACTTCTACGGTCAGGGCCTGGAGGAGTAGGGCGCCTACCAGGGTGGACGTGGCGCCGGTGGGTTCCGTCGTACCGGGGATTGTGATGAGGGCGTCGCCGGGTACTCCGCAGTTGTCGATGACGACGTCGGCGGTTTCGAAGAGGCGTTGGCCGCCTGGGGCGCGGGAGGTGGTCGCGTTCGAGTGGGCGAGTGAGGTCAGGGCGATGACCTTCGCGCCGCGTTTACGGGCGCCGAGGGCGAATTCGACGGGTACGGCGTTGCGGCCGGAGTTCGACGCGATGAGTAGTACGTCGCCGGACTCGAGTGGGTTGATCTCCAGGAGTACGTCGGCCAGGCCGGGGAGGCGTTCGAGGAGCGAGCTCTTCTGCAGGCCCTCGTGCAGCATCAGGCTCGGTTCGAGGATCGCCCGTACGTCGGCCAGCCCGCCGGCCCGCCCGTACAGCTCCTCGGCCAGCGTGTGACTGTGCCCGGTCCCGAACACCCAGAACCGCTTCCCACCGGCGAGCGCATCCGCGACCAACCCCGCCGCCACCCGGATCGCGCCCAGTTGCGTCTCGGCCGCCTGCTGCGCGATCGCCAACGCCTTACCCATGTACTCGTCCGCCCCAGCCATGCCCTGAACCTATCGTCCGCACGTCGGACCGCGCGAGCCACCTGTCTAGACCACTGCCCTGCAGCCGACTTCTGCAGGTGGACAGTACGTATAGGTCCACTTGGCGCCACCTCACGCTTGGCGCTGAACCATGACCGGGCTAGTAGGCCTATACGTACTGTCGGGCTGCAGCTAGACAGCTACTCCGATCGCCGCGCGGTAGTGCTCCGGGTGGTCTGCCTCGTCGACGAGCGCGACCGCGAAGTCGGCGTACGAGATCAGCTCCTGTGCGTCCGCCGGCGCCACGCGATAGCTGCCGTTGCGGGACGGGTCCGCGTGGTTGAAGTCTCCGGTCGGTGCGATCGAGACCCAGTCGAGGGACGACGTCGCGAACACGTCGAGCGCCGCCTGGTGGGAGAGGAAGAACGGGCGGTACTCGCGCGGGTATCCCTCGGTGTCCATCAGGAGCGTTCCGTCCGCGGTCGGGAGGATCGACGCCAGCCCGACCCACACGAGTCGCCGTACGCCGGCCTTCTCGAGCCCTTCCACGAGCGCCCGCGCAGCTCGGGGGAAGAACTCACCCGGATCGCTCCCGCCGTCGTACACCCCCGCAATCACCGCGTCACACCCCACCGCCAACTCCGCAACCCGCCCCACATCAGTCACATCCCCAACAACCAACCCTGCATCCGTCGTACGGGCGACGCCGACGACCTCGTGTCCACGGGATCGGGCCTCCGTGACGGCCGCCGATGCGGCGCGTCCGCGGGCGCCGATGACCAGAATCTTGCTCACCGCAACCTCCTCGACAAAGTGGTACGGCGACTGTAGGAGGGAGGGTGGTTACCGATTGGATACCTTGGTGGGTATGGCGGCGTTGCGAGCGGACATGTTCGAGGAGATCTGCCCGTCGACGCTGCTCCCGTTCCGGATCGGCACCGACAAATGGGCGGGCCTGGTGCTGCGCTGCCTGGAGGACGGTCCGCGCCGGTACTCCGAGCTGCGGGTCCCGCTCGCCCGGATCAGTCCGAAGGTGCTGACCCAGTCGCTGCGCTCGCTCGAGCGGGACGGGTTCGTCAACCGGACGGAAAGCGCCAGACGGGTCACCTACGAGCTGACCGACCTCGGCCGGAGCCTGCTCGGACCGTTGCGGCTGATGTGTGCCTGGGCCGAGGATCACTGGGACGAACTCCTAGACGCCAAAGAATCGTAGGTCGCGCCAACGTCGGTGGTTGCGAACCGTTGACGACCTAGACTGCGCGGGTGGATGAGCAGACCCCGACCGCCCTGACCGAATTGCCGAGCTGGTTGCTGACCCAGAGCGCGGCCCAGGCGCACCGAATCGTCACCGAGTCGTTCGCCGCCGGAGGTGCGCGGGCGTACCACTTCCGGCTGCTCGCGACGCTGGTGGAGTTCGGTCCGGCGAGTCAGGCGGCCCTCGGGCGGCGCAGCTCGATCGACCGCAGCGATGTGGTTGCCGCGCTCAACGAGCTGGAGGCCGAGGGGTACGTCGAGCGCAGCGCGGACCCGTCCGACGGGCGGCGGAACGTCATCACGATCACCACGGCCGGCAAGCGCCAGTACCGGAAGCTGACGAACCTGGTCGGCAAGGCGCAGGAGGAGATCTTCGCGCCGCTGTCGGCCACCGACCGTACGCGGCTGACCACGATCCTCGGCAAACTGCTCGCCTACCACCAGGAGTAGGACCTGGCTCAGAGCGGAAGCTGGGCTCGGGCCGCCTTCTGCGTCCGGCGGACGCGCAGCTCCCGGGCGTGCACCCGGCGGCGCGCGGCCCGCGAGATCTTCGGACGTTCCGCGGCGGCGAGGGGCGGCGTCTGGTCCAGCGGCTGCATCGGGTTCACGTACTGTCCGATGCACGGTCCGCCCGTTCGGTTCCGCCGTACGCCGGAATTCCGCGGCCGCCCGTCCTCCGACGGGGGCTGTTCGGCGCAGATTCGGAGCGGCTGGGCGATACGCCGGTTCCCGTGGCGGGGTCGGCGTTGGTAGAAAGGTAACCGGGCGCTCCAGCGCCGAAGCCAGCGATGAGGAGTCGTCGACGTGACGAATGCAGAGCCATCCCAGTCCGACGCACTGTCGAACCTGATGCACGAGGAGCGCCGGTTCGACCCGCCCGCCGAGCTCGCGGCGAACGCGAACCTCAAGGCCGACGCCTACGACCGGGCCGCGGCCGACTTCGAGGGGTTCTGGGCCGAGCAGGCCAAGCGGATCACGTGGGCCGTCGAGCCGACCGAGACGCTGGACTGGAGCAACCCGCCGTTCGCGAAGTGGTACGCCGACGGCAAGCTGAACGCGGCGTACAACTGTGTCGACCGGCACGTGGAGAACGGCCTCGGCGACAAGGTCGCGTACTACTTCGAGGGCGAGCCCGGCGACACCCGCGAGATCACCTACGCGCAGCTCAAGGACGAGGTCAGCAAGGCCGCGAACGCGATGCTCGAGCTGAACGTCAAGCCCGGCGAGATCGTCGCCATCTACATGCCGATGATTCCCGAGACCGTGGTCGCGATGCTCGCCTGCGCCCGGATCGGCGCCCCGCACACGGTCGTCTTCGGCGGCTTCTCCTCGGACGCGCTCAAGGGCCGGATCCTGGACTGCGACGCCCGCGTCGTCATCACCTCCGACGGCGGCTACCGCCGGGGCGCCGCGGCCGCGCTGAAGCCGGCCGTCGACGCCGCGCTGGTCGACTGCCCGGACGTGCGCAACGTGGTCGTGGTGAAGCGCACCGGCCAGGAGACTGCGATGGTCGACGGCCGCGACCTGTGGTGGGAGGACTTCGTCGGCAAGCAGTCGACCGAGCACACTCCGGAGGCGTTCGACGCCGAGCACCCGCTCTACGTGATGTACACGTCCGGCAGCACGGGCAAGCCGAAGGGCATCCTGCACACCACGGGCGGCTACCTCGTCGGTACGTCGTACACGCAATGGGGGGTGTTCGACCTCAAGCCGGACACCGACGTCTACTGGACCGCTGCCGACATCGGCTGGGTCACCGGCCACAGCTACATCGTGTACG
This sequence comes from Kribbella sp. NPDC055110, assembly GCF_053607525.1. Classification (NCBI taxonomy): domain Bacteria; kingdom Bacillati; phylum Actinomycetota; class Actinomycetes; order Propionibacteriales; family Kribbellaceae; genus Kribbella; species Kribbella sp. NPDC055110. Next base: position 84,216 of record NZ_JBSGTS010000004.1, on the reverse strand, counting down.
GCGCCCTCGCGAACGCGACCACGTCCGTGCTGTACGAAGGCACGCCGGACACGCCGCACCAGGGCCGCTGGTGGGAGATCGTCCAGAAGTACAAGGTCTCGATCCTGTACTGCGCGCCGACGGCGATCCGGACGTTCATGAAGTGGGGCGCCGACATCCCGGCCAAGTTCGACCTGTCGACGCTGCGGGTGATCGGGTCGGTCGGCGAGCCGATCAACCCGGAGGCGTATGTCTGGTACCGCGAGCACATCGGCGGCAACAACGCGCCGGTCGTCGACACCTGGTGGCAGACCGAGACCGGGATGCACATGATCTCGCCGCTGCCGGGTGTGACGTCCGGTAAGCCGGGCGCCGCGATGAAGGCGATCCCAGGTGTCAGCGTCGACGTCGTCGACGACGCCGGGAAGTCGGTGCCGGACGGCTCCGGCGGTTATCTCGTCATCACGAAGCCGTGGCCGGCGATGCTCCGGACGCTGTGGGGCGACGACGAGCGGTTCGTCGACACGTACTGGTCGCGCTGGCCGGGCGTGTACTTCGCCGGTGACGGTGCGAAGAAGGACGAGGACGGCGATCTGTGGCTGCTCGGCCGGGTCGACGACGTGATGAACGTGTCCGGTCACCGGTTGTCGACGACCGAGATCGAGTCCGCGCTGGTCTCGCACCCGAAGGTCGCGGAGGCCGCCGTGGTCGGCGCGTCCGACCCGACGACGGGCCAGGCGATCGCCGCGTTCGTGATCCTCCGCTCGGAGGCCGGCGACGGCGGACCGGACGTGGTGCAGGAGCTGCGCAACCACGTCGCGAAGGAGATCGGCCCGATCGCGAAGCCGCGCCAGATCATGGTCGTGTCGGAGCTGCCGAAGACCCGCTCCGGCAAGATCATGCGCCGCCTGCTCCGCGACGTGGCCGAGAACCGCGAGGTCGGCGACGTCACCACCCTCGCCGACTCCACGGTCATGGACCTGATCAAGACCAACCTGGCCGCCGGCAAGTCCGACGAGGACTGATCTCCCGTAACAGGCCCCCGGTTCGTCCGGGGGCCTGTTCTGTTTCAGAAGGCTGGGAGTCGTTCCAGGGCGGTGACATCGGGCGGCGGGAACTCGGCGGCCGGACCGTTGGGCCCTTCCTCCGCGCGCCGCAGGTAGCGGTCGACGAACCGCTGGGTCGACGTCAGTACGTCGGCGCACTGCGCGGTCGTGAGCGTGCCCGCGGTCAGGGCGTCGCCGAGTTCGTCCAGGTCCAGGATCTGGTACCGATCCATCGCGGGCGGAATCAGGAAGTCGACGTACAGGTCGTGCACGACGAGCCCGGTATCGGTGCGCTCGATCTCCACCAGGTCGACGTACCACCACCCCTCGACCGGCCCCTCGAAAACAGCCGGCTTCGTCAGCTGAATCCCCTCGCCGAGGAGCAGAAAACTACGGTCGACGGTCGGGCGACCGGCGACCTGATACCGGGGCAGGATCTGTACGTCGTACGCGACAACCTCTCCACGTTGACGCCCGGGACACCACTGCCCACTCCGATGCAGCACCTGGACGTCCATGGCGCGACGCTACAACAGCCCCCGGGTTACCTCGGGGGCTGTTGTCGGGGCGTGGATGTCAGACCTGGCCGGCCTTCTCCAGCGCGGAGCAGCAGGTGTTCACCAGCAGGCGCGTCACGTCGTACGGATCGATGTTGGCGTTCGGACGCCGGTCCTCGATGTAACCCTTCTTGTCGACCTCGACCTGCCAGGGGATCCGCACCGAGGCGCCGCGGTCGGACACGCCGTAGCTGTAGACGTCGTGCGGGGCAGTCTCGTGCGCGCCGGTCAGACGCTCCTCGATGCCGTGCCCGTAGCCCGCGATGTGCTCGTCGACCTTGCCCGGCGCACCGAGCGACTCGCAGGCGGTGATGATCGCGTCGTACCCCTCACGCATCGCCTTGGTCGAGAAGTTCGTGTGGGCGCCGGCGCCGTTCCAGTCACCCTTGGCGGGCTTGGCGTCCAGCGTCGCGGCCACGTCGTACTCCTCGGCGATGCGGTACAGCAGCCAGCGGGCCATCCACAGGTGGTCGGACGCCTCGACCGGACCCGCCGGGCCGATCTGGAACTCCCACTGGCCGGGCATGACCTCGGCGTTGATGCCGGAGATCGCCAGGCCCGCCTCGAGACACGCGTCCAGGTGCTTCTCGACGATCTCCCGGCCGAAGACCTCGTCGGCGCCGACGCCGCAGTAGTACGGGCCTTGCGGTGCGGGGAAGCCGACGGCCGGGAAGCCGAGCGGACGGCCCTCCTGGAAGAAGGTGTACTCCTGCTCGATGCCGAACCAGGACTCCTGCTCGGCGTACGCCTCGGCGACCGGAAGAAGCTTGGCCCGGTTGTTCGTCGGGTGCGGGGTGCCGTCCACGAGGTAGACCTCGCACAACACCAGCTTGTGGTCCCCGCCGCGGATCGGGTCCGGGCAGGAGAAGACCGGCTTGAGCACGCAGTCGGAGTTGTCACCCGGCGCCTGGTTGGTGCTCGAACCGTCGAAACCCCAGTCCGGCAACGCGGCGCCGTCGGCCAGGATCTTCGTCTTCGAACGCAGCCGTGCGCTCGGCTCGGTCCCGTCGATCCAGATGTACTCGGCTTTGTAGCTCACCGTCGGTCCTTTCCTCACAGCCGACGCATCGGGCGACCAGCCTGGTTCGACAGTGTCAACCAGCAATTTCGGTCCTGTTGATTCGATGTGACGGCCGTGTTAACGGGAACGTGACGTAGACAACCCCGATGGCTCTAGGGTCGGGGGATGACTGTGCTTGTGGCGATCATCCATGCCGGCCTCGCCGCTGCCTGGGTGGGTGGGATGGCGTACTCGTTGTTCGTGGTGCAGCCGAAGGTGAAGAAGTACTTCGGGACGGACCAGGACGGCCGCGAGACGCTGACCGCGGTGATTGCCTCGGGCAACCGATGGAAGGTGATCGGGCTGATCGCGGCGATCGCGCTCACCGGTGGCGCGCTGCTCGCGATCAACCACGAGCACTGGTGGATCCACGCCGTCAAAGGTTTCCTGCTGCTGATCGCCACCGCGATCTTCTGGTACGTCTCCTGGCGGCACTGGCCGCAGCGCGTGTTCGCGACCACGGCCGAGCTGCCGAAACTGCAGGCGCGTCTCATCACGCTCGCGACGACAATGCTCGCGCTCGCGGGAACGGCCTTCGCCCTCGGCGTCATCGCCGTACACCTGTGAAGAACCAGGCGGCGCACCGTAGCGTGCGCGCTCGGTTGCGGATCGTGGGTATTTTGACCTGGTGACCCGCCCAGCACATCCGTCGTCCGCAGATCCAGCTGATCAACCCGCCACGTACGGCGAGGTGTTCGGTGTGACCGAGTTCCGCTGGCTGTGGCTGGCGCAGCTCGGGTCGGTGATCGGGGACCAGTTGGCCCGAGTCGCGCTCGCGGTGCTCGTCTTCGACCGGACCGGATCGGCCGGGCTGTCCGCGGTCACCTACGCGCTGACCTTCCTGCCCGACATCGTCGGCGGCCCGCTGCTTTCCGGGCTGGCCGACCGCTATCCGCGCCGCCGGCTCATGATCGGCTGCGACATCGCCCGCGCGGTGCTGGTCGCCGCGATGGCAATCCCCGGCGCCTCGCTGTGGATCCTGTGCGTGCTGCTCGTCGCGGTGCAGTTGCTCGCGTCCCCCTTCCAATCCGCCAGAGCCGCCCTGCTGCCGTCGATCCTGACCGGCGACAAGTACGTGCTGGCCAGCTCGGTGTCGAACATCACCGCGCAGGCCTCCCAACTGGCCGGCTTCGTGACCGGCGGCACCCTGGTCGCAGCGTTCGGCGCCGGGAACGCGCTGCTCGCCGACGCCGTCACCTTCGCCTTGTCAGCGGTGCTGCTGAAGCTCGGAGTGCGTGAGCGCCCGTTGCCCGGGTCGACCGATGCGCGCCCGGGATGGTGGCCTTCGCTGTCGGCCGGCGCTCGGCTCGTCTGGAACGATCGGCGACTGCGGTACCTGGTCGCGCTGGCCTGTGTCGCCGGTTTCTACGTGAGCATCGAAGGACTTGCAGCGCCGTACGCCGCAGTGGTCGGAGGCGGTCCAGCCGCTGTCGGGATCCTGCTCGCCGCCAACCCGGCGGGGCAGATGGTCGGGATGCTCCTGCTGACGCGAGCCGCTCCGGCGCGGCGGCTCACGCTGATGGGTCCGCTCGCGATCGGGTCCTGTGCGCCGCTGATCGGCTGTATCGCGGAGCCGGGGCTGTGGGTGACCGTCGCGTTGTGGTTCGTGTCGGGGTTGTGTGCGTCGTACCAGTTGGCCGCGAGTGCGGCGTTCGTGCTGAACGTCCCGGACGCACAGCGCGGCCAGGCGTTCGGCCTGGCGCGCACTGCGCTGATCGTGTCCCAGGGAATCGGGGTGCTGGTCGCCGGAGCCGCTGCGGATCGGTGGGCACCGTCCTCGGTCGTGGCGGCCGCGGGAATTCTCGGCGTACTGGTCGCGGCGGGCGCGGCGTACGGGTACGTCGGCGCCACGCGGCAACCTGCGTGACGGGTCACCAGTCGTTGTTCTGCATGGTGGCGGCCTCCTCTCGCGGAATCTGGGCGCATGTGGGGGTAAGCGCAGCGAGGCAATATGAGCGAAGCCATGACATTGCGTGCACATCACGGCTACTCTGTGACAAGGACCGACTGTGAGGCGGGGGTCTTTTTCATGAGTATCCGGCATCGGCTGGCGCGGCGTCGCCAACGCCGACGTCAAGACGCGTCCTGGAACCCGGCGAGGTGGGCCCTGTGGTCGCAGCCCCGGAGCATTCTGGGCTACGTCCTCGCGGTCGAACTCATCACCGTGGTGATCGTCGCGTCGACGTTCGACCTTGTCTCGGTCACGACCGGTGACTGGATCCGGCTGCTGGTCCTCGGTGCCGGTTCGGCGATCCATCTCGAGGCCGCGCGCGACATCGAGCGGCTGCGCAAGGTCGGCGCCGAAGGCATCCCGTACGTCAATCTCAAAGGGATGTGGACCTTCGCCGGCGTCCTGATCCTGCCTCCGCCGCTGGCCGCAGCGCTGATCTTCAGCACGTACGTCCATTCCTGGCTCCGGGTACGACGGGTTTCGCCGTACCGATCGGTCTTCACCGCGACAACTCTCGTGCTGGCCGGTGCCGCAGGTGCTGTCGTCCTGGCGGCGATCCGTCCTGGTGTCTACCCGGGCTACCCGTCCGGCCCGCTGGGACTCGTGGCCGTCGTCGCCGCGGGCCTGGCGTACTGGTTCGTGAACTACGCCCTCGTCGCGGGCGCGATCATGATGGCCAACCCCGACTCTCCAGGCCGCAACGCGCTCGGGCGTCTGTCGGACCAGTTGATCGTTGCCGGTTCTCTCGGGCTGGGCGTCGCGACCGCTGCGTTGCTGCTCAGCCAACCGTGGGCCGTCGCGGTCCTGCTGCTGACCATCCTCGGTCTGCACCGCGCGCTGCTGGTCGAGCAGTTCCAGACGGCGTCGCGTACCGATCCCAAGACCGGCCTGGCCAACGCGGCCTTCTGGCACGAGATTGCGCGCCGCGAATTCGCCGGCGCCGAACGCACGAACTCCCGACTCGGCGTGCTCTATCTCGATCTTGACCACTTCAAGGCCATCAACGACACCTATGGTCACCTCGCCGGTGACGAGGCCCTGAAAGCGGTCGCCGCCGAACTGCGCCACGAGGTCCGCGACAACGACCTCGTCGGACGGCTCGGCGGTGAAGAGTTCGCCATCCTGCTACCGCAGACCTCCGCGGCCGATACCGCGCTGGCCGCCGAGCGGATCCGGCGCCGGGTCGCGGGTCTGGCGGTCACCGTTGCCGCCCCCAACGGGCCGGTGCTTTGCGGACCGATCACGTGCTCGATCGGCGCCGCGACGTACCCGGAGTCCGGCGCCAGTCTCGACGAACTCCAGATGGCCGCCGATCTGGCGATGTACCAGGCCAAGGACGCCGGGCGGAATCGCGTCGTCGCCGCACCGGGCAACGGCGAGCTGCCGGCTTCCTGACCCGGTGTCCCGGTCCGGTCCCGGGGATCGGAGTGGTAGGCGATGTTTGGGTGCCTGTGCCAGGATTGCGCTTCCCGACGGAGGTGATCTGGATGGCGCAGGAGGCATTGCAGCTGCTGGTCAGCATGCACCGAATCGTCAGACATCTGCGCCGGTCCAGGACCACCACGCTCCTGCACCCGACGCAGTTCCTGGCGCTGATGCTGATCGCCGACGAGCAACCGATCCGGATCGGCGAAATCGCCGCCCGGGTCCCGTGTTCGCAACCCACCGCGACCACGACGGTCGCCGGGCTGGAGGAGGCCGGCTTGGTCCGGCGCGAACCGGACCCCGTCGACGGCCGGGCGACTGTCGTCGTGCTCACCGACGCCGGCGCCGAGACGGTCGAAGCGTCCGGCCGACAGGCCGCCGAGGAGCTCGCCAACCTCCTCAGTCGCCTCGACGACGCCGACCGGACGCTGGTCCTGCAGGCGGGCGCGGTGCTTTCGCGCGTCACGGACGGTCTTTAGCGCGGTCTTTAGCGCAGCCCCGGTACGACGGTCACGGTGTACGGCGGCGTACCGGGTGCGATGTCCAGCTGGCTGTTCACCCACAGCAGCCGGCCGCGGTCGCGGGCGATCGTCGTCGGCGTCCCACCGGCCGCGCCAGGGCCCGAGTCGGCGACGAGAGTTGCCGCGGTGAGATCGTCGTTCAGGATCGCGAGGCGGGTGACGTACTTCCCGCCGCCGGCGTTGTAGACGGCGTACAACCGGCGTCCTTCGAGCAGGTACCCGTCGCCGGACAGGATGCCGTTCGGGACGTCGAGGACCGTGACTTGGCGGGTGCGAAGGTCGATCCGGTACGTGACGTCCTGGCCCTGCTCGCCGACCAGGAGGACGCGTCCGTCGGTGACGATGCCGTTCAGGAAGTACGGCGTCGGCTGGATCCGATCGCGGGTGATCCACGGTTCGAGCTCGCCGAGACCGTCGCGGGTGAGCGGCGCCCGCCAGATCTGGTTGTGCGCCGAGTCGGTCACGTAGACGGCGTCGCCCGCGATCGTGAAGTCGTTGAGGAACGAGCCGTCCGACGCTTTCCGTACGGCGAGGAGCCGGCCGCGGGCGTCGTACAGGAAGAGTTTCGACGTACTCGCACCGGCGACGAGGACCCGGCCCCAGCGGTCCAGGTGGATGCCGGTGGCCGCGGTACGCCCGTCGCTGCCGGCGGGCAGGAACAGGCTGAGGCGGGACGTGGACGTGTTGCCGCGGTACACCGCGCCGGTGACGACGCTCGTGACGTACATCGTGCCGCCGGGCGTCACCGCGATCCCTTCGAGGTTCTCGCCGGGGGTCGTCGAGACGACGTACTGCGTTGGTCGGTGGACGACGCCGGCCTGCGCGGTGGCCGACGGGGTGACCGCGGCGAGGACCAGGACGGTGAGGACTGCGAGACGCTTCATCGAGCCAGGGTGGGAGCGTACGGCGGCGCGTCGCGACCGGATTCGGCCTGAACCGAAGAGGTCTGTGCGGGTGACCTCGCGGCCGTCACAATCGAGAGATGATCCGCGTCCACTTCACCGCGGCGGACCTCGGCCGGGTCACGTTCCCCGCCGAGCCCCATCCGCTGTGGGAGGCCGCGCTCGCTTCCCGCGCGCTCGGCGACCGCTCGATGTCGCCGGTCGCCCGGCGCTGGCGACGTACTGCGGCACCGCGCGTGCGGGGGTCGATGCGTCCGCTGTTCAAGCTGATCTCGCCGGGCGGATTGTTCCCGGACTTCCTGACCCCGGACTTGGTCGGGCCTGGTCTGGAGCCGGCCGTCGAGACGTTGATGGAGACGCCGGCCTCCGTCATCCGGGACGAGTTGGAGCCGTGGTTGCCGCCGGAGATCGACCGGTACATGCGCGGCTTGCTGGACGGTCGCGCCGGGTCGCGTCGTGCGCTTGGCGGCGCGGTCCGGGACTTCCATCAGGAGGTACTGGCGCCTTCGTCGGGGGAGTTACATCGGCGGTACGGCGCTGACCTCGGGATCCGGTCGCGCGCGGTCCTGCACGGCGGGATCGATGCGCTGCTGTCGTCGCTACATCCCGATGTCGAATGGGCGACCCCAGTACTGACGTACTTCGCCGACCGGACCTCGGACATCCACCTGAACGGCCGCGGGCTCGAGCTCTACCCGTCCCCGCTGGTCTCCAACTGCCTGGCGATGGACGCCCCCGACCGCCGCCCCGTCCTCGTCTACCCCTGCGCCGACCTGACCGACCCGGACGATGCCGCCACCGACGCCCTGGCAGACCTCCTGGGCCGCACACGAGCCGCCGTACTCCGTTCCCTGACCCACCCCGCCACCACAACCCAACTGGCCCGCCGAGTAGGCATCTCCCTAGCCTCCACCTCAGACCACACCAGAGTCCTAAGAGCCGCCGCCCTCATCACCACCCACCGAACCCAAGGCACCGCCCTCCACGCCCTGACTCCCACCGCCCAAAACTTGTTGACCGGGGCAACCACATGGCCTGGCGACAGTCGCCGGGCGTCGAGCCGGGACAATTAGTTGCCGTTGGCAATATCCACAGGGTGCTGGGGTTGTGGATAACAGATTCCCTTGAAAATAAGGGGATCTGGCTTTGAAAAGTGTCGGTGGGGGTGTCTAGGCTTTGCTGCATGGACAGGCCGCCTGAGTTGATGAGCGACGCCGAACTGGCGCACGCTCTCGACCGGGCCGACACCGACCTGGCCCGCGTCGAGACCCGCCGGCTGCGGATCGTCGCGGCCATGGACAAGTCCGGGTACGCCGAAGACGCCGGCGCCCGCGACATGATCCAGTACCTGCAGCGCCGCTACCGTCTCGACGCCTACCGCGCCCGCCGCCTGGTCCAACTCGCCCGCGCCCTGCCCAAGTACCCCGCCCTCGCCGCCGCCCTCCCCACCATCGACCCCACGGTTGAGCACGGGGAGGACAGGGAGGAGAGGGAGGATGCGGAGGACGGAGAGGACGCAGAGGGCGGGGCCGACGGGCCGGACGGGACGGCCGGGGAGGTGCTGCCGGAGGTGCTGTTGCGGCCGGCGCAGGCCGAGGCGATCGTGTCCGAACTGGAGAAGCTCCCGCCGTCGGTGCCGGTGGCCGACGTCGAGGTCGCCGAACAGGAACTGGTCCGCCTCGCCCGCCACCTGTGCCCGGGCGAGCTGCGCAAGGCCGCCGAACAGGCCCGCAACATCCTCGACACCGACGGCCCCGAACCCGAAGAACACCAGGCCGCCGCCCGCGAAACCCTCACCCTCCAGTCCGCCGACCGAGGCGTCAAGTTCAAGGGCTACCTCGCCAACGAAAACGCCGAACTCCTCCAGACCCTGATCACCGCCGGCGCCCGCCCCCACAAAACCCTCGACGGCGCCCCCGACCCCCGCACCCGAGAAAAACGCCAAGCCGACGCCCTCACCACCACCCTGACCCTCGCCGCCACCGCCCTCGACGCCGGCACCCCCTCCCCCACCATCCCCCGCCCCACCACACAACCCACACCCCAAACCAGCCCCACCCACGCCGGGTCGGCGGGGGCTGGTTCGACAGGAGCTGGCTCCACGGAGCCCGGTTCCACGGAGCCCGGTTCCACGGAGCCCGGTTCCACGGAGCCCGGTTCCACGGAGCCTGCTTCCACGGCGGCTGGTTCCACGGCGGCTGGTTCTACGGCAGACGCGGCGGCCGGCTCGGATGCTGGCCCGGATGCCGGCTCGGACGGTGCCGTCGGGGTCGTAGGTGCAGCCGGGGGCGGGGCAGCCGCCAGCCAGCGCGACGGTTCGGGTACGGCTGCTGGCTCAGGTGCTGCTTCGGGTGCTGGAGTTGGTGCGGGTGGTGGGTTGGGTGGTGATGTGGTGCCGGGGTTCGGGGCGAAGGCGAACATCACCGTCACGATCGATCTGCAGGACCTCAAAGCGATGACTGCGGACGCGATCGGGCAGACCGTCTACGGCAACGGCCTGTCCGCGGCCACCATCCGCCGGCTCGCGTGTGATGCGAAGGTGATCCCGATCGTGCTCGGCTCCAACTCCGAACCACTCGACGTCGGCCGCGCCGAACGCCTGGTCACCCGCGCGATGCGCCGCGCCCTGAACACCCGCGACCGCGGCTGCGTCGTGTGCGGAGCCCCGCCGATCCTGTGCGACGCCCACCACCTGATCTCCTGGATCGACGGCGGCGACACCAAGATCAACAACCTCGTCCTCATCTGCCGCCGCCACCACCGCGACCTGCACCACGGCCACTGGACCATCACCATCACCAACGGCCAAGTCCACGTCGCCACACCCGCCTGGGCCGACCCACCACCCCGCCGCCGCCACACACCACCAGACAACACACCCCCGGCACACCAGCCCCCGGGCGAGCACCCCACGCCCCCAGCCCCACCGGACACCGCATCCCGGGCACACCAGCCGCGGGGCGAGCACCCCACCCGCCCCGCGCCGGCGGATGGCGGACTCACGCGCGCCGCGAGCTCCAGGGCCCAAACCTCAACCCCCGCAGCCGATCCCTGGGATGAGACACCCGCGCCCGCACCACAGCCGCCGGACACCGCATCCCGGGCACACCAGCCGCCGGGCGAGCACCCCACGCCCCCAGCCCCAGGCGACGGCGGACCCACGCGCGCCGGGAGCTCAAGGCCCAAAACCTCAATCCCCGCAGTGGATCCGTGGGACGAGGCAGTCGGGCCTGCGCCGGAGCCGCCGGACGGGGGACTCACCTGTGCCGGTAGCTCAAGGCCCGAAGCCTCTGCCCCAGCAGTCGATCCGTGGGGTGAGACAGACGTGCCTGCAGCGGAACCGCCGGAGCTCGCGCAGTCGGCCAGCGCACCGGATGTGAAACCAAGCCGCTGGCACTGCGACGAATCGACGCGTGCGGAAGCAGCCCGGTTCGCGGTGTGGGGTGAGGGCGCCACGAACGACTCCGGCACCGGCCCACCGTCCTTCGCCACGATCTGATCCCACCGGCTGCAGCATCCTCGGGCAGGCTGGTAGCACCGGCGCGTGCCTCCGGGACTCGCCGTGCTTCGGGCTTGGTGAACGCGAGTCGCGAGGGGGGAGGCTCTAGAACCGGGCGCGAGCGGCTCGACGGGATCGGGACCGGGGAGAGTGTGCCCGTGGGCCGTTAGTGCGGCAGGAGAGCGGCGTATGTCCCGTCCACGGTCGGGACGCCGGATTGGGGAGCGCCACGCACCTGAAAAGGCCGGCAGACCTCCCCAGTCCCCAGATTCCAGGGGGAGCTGCCGAAACCACGGAGGGTTTTACTCTCCGACGGGGCCAAATCCCTCCCGGTTCGCGCGGGCGTCGTTGCCGCACCGCCATCCGGCAAACGCGGTCGCGGGGCTACGCGCTGGGTGCCTGCGGTGATGGGTTCCTGCGGTGATGGGTTCCTACGGTGATTGGGTAGGCGGATGTCGCTTGGGGCCGTGGTCGGGCGGACGTCCGACAGAACTGTGCAGGGCGATCGCTTGCGCTTCAGCGGTTGTGCGGGATCACCGGAGGCGATGACTTCACTGACGCCGGGCTGCGCGCTGCCGTCGCTCTCGAGGTCTGTGTCTGCGGGATCGCGCGGTCGCGGGGCTAGGTGCTGCGGATGTACGACGGGCTCACCTGGGTCCTTCCAGGTGAGCCCGTCGTACGGCGCTGCGAGGGTCAGTTGCGGTTGATGGTGAAGGTTGTGGTGGTGTTCTGGATGTCTTTGGCGTTGTTGGTGAGGGTCAGGTTGTTGAAGGTGACGGAGCCTACGGCGGGGCCTTGGCCGGGTTCGGGGAGTTCGTTGGCCCAGATGCCGAAGCCGGACTTGGCGTCGAAGGCGTCGCCGGACTTGCGGGCGCCGGAGATGGTCGTGTTGGTGAAGACGGTGTCCGCGACCGGGAACTGCGGCTGGCCGCCGACGTAGTTCGTCTGGAACATGATCCCGCTGTACGTCGGATCGACGATGTCCAGATCACTGACGCGGATCCCCTGGAAGATCTTCGACGCCGAGAAGACCCACACCGCGGGGAACGCCTGGTTGCCCCAGAAATGCCCACCGGAACGTACGACGGAAACATTCTGGAACTGTGTCGGCGGCGTGGCCCCGAACCCGTTCATCGGGATCCCGAAGTCCAGGGAACTGATGGTGATTCCGGGATACGTGAGCATGTCCGCGGCGTACAGGTTCCGGAAAACGTTGTTCGTCCCGCCGTACACGGCGAACCCGGCGGCCCGCCAGGTCAGCGTTGCGGACAGGTTCTCGAACACGTTGTCCCGGACCTCGCCGCCACCGTTGTCCGTGGCGTTGAACAGCGCGAAGCTGTCGTCACCGGTGGAGCGGGCGTCGTTGTTGCTGACCGTGTTGCCGGACGACCCGTTCGTCATGTTGATGCCGTCGGCGAACGTGTCCCGGATCCGCGAGTTCTTGATCGTCGACGTGTCGGTGTTCGAACCCCAGTACATGCAGACCATGTGTTCGACCCAGATGTTGTCGATGGTCATGTTCGCAGTACCCGAGAAGTCGAATACCTTGCCGGGTCCGTCGATCCGCGACGTGTAGTTGCCGAAGTACGCGAATCCGCTGAACGTCGAGCCGTTCGCCGACGCCTCGGACCGGAAACCGACGTCGGTGTTGTCCTGCGTGGTCGGTGCGTGGAACCGCGTGAACCACGGCCCGGCGCCGACGACCTTGACCGCCCTGCCGTACACCTGGAACTTCGACGACGTGTCGTAGTCACCGGGCGGCAGGTACACACCCTGCAGCGAGCTGTCCTGACGCACCCGGTCGAGCGCGTTCTGCACGTCCTGCTGGGTGAACCCGGTCGGCGTCACGAAGCCCGCACCCGGGTTGCCGACGACGGTGGCCGCCTCGGTGTCGAGGAAGTCGATCGAGTACGTCGTACCGTTCGACGGATCCTTCTGCAGCCGGATCTTGGTCCCGGCCGGGTAGGTCTGGTCGAGCATCAGGTTCGCTTCGTCGTAGATGTGCCGTGCCGGTCCGGAGCCTGGCGAGTTGTTCGGCGACGCCTCCGCGCCGTACAGCCAGGCGTACTTCGAGGTCAGCGGCAATGTCTTGGCGAAGGTCCCGTTCACGTAGACGCTCAGCGTCGACGACTGGCCGCCGCCACCGGACGAGTCCGGGATCGAGAAGCGCGTGACCAGGGTGTTCGTCGAAGCCCGCGTGGTGAACTCGACGTACGCGCCGTTCGAGTTGAGTGTGACCGCGCGCCGCCCGGAGGCCTCGCCGGCCAGGTCGCCGATCGTCCGGTTCGGTCCGATGACGGACGCGCCGCCGCCGACCGAGGCATCCTCGGCCTCGAGGTGGTCGTACGGCATGTTCGCGCCGCGACCAACGAAGAACGGCCGCTCGCTGGTGTTGTTCGAACGCTTCACCGGCAACTCGTTGGCGTCGTCCGCGATCACCACGCGCACTGTGTAGCGCCCGTTGACCGCGGTCCAGTTGCCGAGAGCAACAGCTGGCGTGGTTGCGCCGGCGGCGATCGCCCCGTTGTAGGTGCCGGTCAGTGTCGTCACCACGGACGACCCGTTCAGCACCGTCAGCGTGATCCCATGCGCACCAGACGCAGAGGCGACGCTGCCTTGGTTCTTCAAGGACACCGAGAACGCGACAGCATTGCCGGCCGCCGGGTTGCCCGGAGTCCAGTTCACCGCGGCCGCGACGAGGTCGGAGCTTGCGACCGGAGTCACCACGAGCGGACCGGATGCGTTCGCCGTGTTGTTCCCGTCGTTCTGCTCGATCACCGAGTTGGCTTCGTCGACCTTGGCGCTCAACGCGTACGAGCCCGCGTCACGCGTCCCGATCGATGCGCTGACCGTCGTCGACGCCCCGGCCGCGAGCGCGCCGACAGCCGCCGTACCGACCTTGGTGTCGCCGAGGTAGAAGTTCACGTCGGTCGCGGCAGACCCCGCCGTACCGCCGTTGTTCACCGTCGCGCGGACCGTGATCGCGTCGGTCTCGACCGGCGACGTCGGTGTCCACGAGACGTTGGAGAGCGTGAGATCCGGGTTAGGTGCCGGTACGCCGAGCACCTGCAGCTCAGCGACCTGCCCGGCCGGTGCACCGGTGTTGCCGGTGAAGTTCAGCCGTACGTCGGCCACGCGCGCGCTCACCGGGATCGTCACGCTGTTGCCGCTCGCCGGGTCGAAGTTGTACCCGGCCGAACCGACGATCGTCGTGAAGGTCGACGAGCTCTGCTCGCGCCCGAGGATCGAGAACGTCTGCGTCCGCGGTCCCCACGCCGAGTCGGGGTTGAGCCGCACCACGATCGAGCTGAGGTCCGCGTTCGCACCCAGCGCGGTGGTCAGCGTCGCCGGGTTGGCGTTGCCCTCCCAGTACGTCGTCACGTTGTCGTCGTTCGCGTTCGCCGGAACGTAGGTGAACGTGTATCCCGACGCCGTGATCGGCTTGTGCAGCGCGAGGTTACTGCCCGGGCCGCCGCTGCCGTTGCGAGTGACTGTGTTGCTGTTCGCGGATTGGTTGCCAGCAGCATCCTTCGCACGCACGGAGTACGTGATCGAGACGTTCGCCGGCTGGTTGTCCGTGTACGTGAGGACGTTGCCGGCCACGCTGGTCCGCAGCTGACCGTTCGCGTAGACGTCGTACCCGGTGACGCCGACGTTGTCGGTCGACGCGCTCCAGGTGAGTTTGATCTGTCCGGCGCCGGGCTCGGTGAAGGCCAGGTTGCCCGGGGCGGTGGGAGCCTGGGTGTCACCGGTTGCCGGTCCGTAGACCTCGAGTTCGGAGAGTTGTCCGGCGGGCCAGCCGGTGTTCGCGGTGATCCGGATCCGGACGTACCGCGTGGTGGCGGTGCCGTAGTCGACGGTCACCGTGTTGTTCGGCGGGCTGAACGTGCGCGCCGCGGACGCGGACAGGTCGGTGAAGTTCTGCCCGTCGGTGCTGCCCTGGACGGCGAGGGTCTGGTCGCGGGCGCCCCAGTTCGCGGTCGGTAGCTTGAGTACGACCTGGTTGGTCGCGACCGACGTACCGAGATCGACCTGGACCCACTGCGGGAACGCGTTGTTCGCGCTCTCCCAGTACGTCGCTTGGTTGCCGTCGGTCACGTTCGACGCGACGTAGTTCTGGGTGCTGCTGCTGGCCGAGGCGGTCTTGCCGGCGGCGAGGTTGGGACCGGCGAGTACGGCGGCCGACGCGGTGCCGGCGCCTGTCGGGTGGAGCAGTGGGCTCGCTGCGAGCGCCAGGCTCGCGGCGAGCAGGGCGACCGGCAGTCGCCATTTCGGGATTCGCATGGGCCTCTCCTGGTGGGCGGGACAGGGAAGAGCCGCCGCACTGGAGTCCAAAACTTTCGCTGGCTTGCTCAATTCTTGCGCGGCGTTGGCTCATTGTTACGGCAGCATCAACCGTGCGTCAACGGCTCGTGACAGCGAAGGGCCGGCTCGCAAGAATGCGAGCCGGCCCTTGGGTGTACTGCGTCAGTGCTTGGCGGCACCCTCCGCGCCGGCGCCGGTGAGCGCGCGGACCGAGAGTTCGCTGTAGCGGGCCTCGCTCGACTTGTCCCGGCCGAGGTACGTGCCGAGCACGCCGAACAGGAAGCCCAGCGGGATCGACACGATGCCCGGGTTCGACAGCGGGAACCAGTGGAAGTCCGTCCCGGTGATCATCGACTTCGCGCCGTTGCCGGACACCACCGGCGAGAAGACCACCAGGACGACGGCCGAGGTCAGGCCGCCGTAGATGCTCCAGACCGCGCCCGAGGTGTTGAACCGCTTCCAGAACAGGTTGAACAGCAGCGCCGGCAGGTTCGCCGAGGCCGCGACCGCGAACGCCAGCGCGACCAGGAACGCGATGTTCAGCTTCTGCGCCGGGATTGCCAGCCCGATCGCCACCGCGCCGATCCCGATCGCCGCGAACCGCGCGACCCGGAGTTCCTGCTTCTCGGTCGGCTTCTCCTTGGAGATGACATTCGCGTACAGGTCATGCGCGAACGACGACGCCGAGGTCAGTGTCAGCCCGGCCACCACCGCGAGGATCGTGGCGAACGCGACTGCCGCGATCAGTGCGAGCAGGATCGCCCCACCGATCGAGCCCGCCCCGCCGCCGACAGCCTCGGCCAGCAGGGGCGACGCCACGTTGCCCTTCGACGCCTCGACCGCGGAACCCTTGCCGGTGTCCAGCAGCGCCGCCGCACCGAACCCGAGGGCCAGCGTCATCAGGTAGAACACGCCGATCAGGCCGATCGCCCACTGCACCGACCGGCGCGCGGAGCGTGAGTCGGGCACGGTGTAGAAGCGGATCAGGATGTGCGGCAGACCCGCCGTACCGAGGACCAGCGCGAGGCCGAGCGACAGGAAGTCGATCTGGCCGGTGAGGTCCTTGCCGTAGAGCAGGCCGGGCTGCAGGAACGACTCGCCCTTCCCGGACTTCGCGGCGGCCGAGCCGAGCAGGTCGGAAATGTTGAAGTGGAACTTCAGCAGCACCAGGAACGTGATCACGACCGTGCCGGCCATCAGCAGCACGGCCTTGACGATCTGCACCCAGGTGGTGCCCTTCATGCCGCCGATCGTCACGTAGACGATCATCAGCGCGCCGACCAGCACGATCACGGCGGCCTTCAGTCCCTCGCTCTTCACACCGAGCAGCAGACCGACCAGCGAACCGGCGCCGACCATCTGGGCCAGCAAGTAGAAGATCGAGACCACGATCGTCGAGGTCGCGGCCGCCGTACGGACCGGCTTCTGCTTCATCCGGAACGCGAGCTGGTCGGCCATCGTGAAGCGGCCCGAGTTCCGCAGCAGCTCGGCGACCAGCAGCAGCGCGACCAGCCAGGCCACCAGGAAGCCGATCGAGTACAGGAAACCGTCGTACCCGTAGAGGGCGATCTGGCCGGAAATGCCGAGGAACGACGCCGCGGACATGTAGTCGCCGGCCACCGCCAGGCCGTTCTGCGCGCCGGTGAACGAGCGGCCGCCGGCGTAGTAGTCGGCCGCGGTCTTGTTCTGCCGGGACGCCCACCAGGTGATGTACAGCGTCACGGCAACGACCGCGGTGAACAGCGAGATCGTCAGCGCCCGGTTGCCGGGCTCGGCGGCCATCGGGATCAGAAGCGAGTTCACCGGCGGCGCTCCCTCTTGTACTTGGCGTTCAGGCCGTGCGCGAGCGGATCGAGTTTGCGGTTGGCGAACCGGCCGTACAGGGCCGCGATCACGAACGTCGACACGAACTGCAACAGGCCGAAGATCAGCGCGACGTTGATGTGGCTGCCACCCAACCGGTGATCCATGAAGCCGCGGGCCCAGTTGTTGCAGGCGACGTACGCCAGGTACCACGCCATGAAGGCGATCGTCCACGGTACGACGAAGTTCTTGTACCGCCGCTTCAGCTCTTTGAAGTCGGCCGCGTCGTGCACCGCCTCATAGGCGCGGGCGTCCCGCTCGCGCACCACTTCCTCGTCCATGAGTTCCCCTTCGGTGGACTAGAACAGGTGCACGTTAGCCGCAAGTCGCCTGTTTCTGACCTTCCGCAACCAAAATGTTTCTACAGATGCGGTGCCACCGGGGCGTCGATCGTACGGCGATAGTTCGCGAACTCGCTCGGGTGCGCGCGGAAGCAGTCGGTGAAATACGGCATCCGCAGCGCCTCCGGGGGCCGGGCGGTGTGCTCGTAGATCAGGTCGATCTGGTCCAGGACCTGATCCCGCCGGGTGTCCTTGAGGACGGCGACCCGCGAGTGCGACTGGGCCAACTGCCGCAGTCCGTCGCGGTTCAGGTCGTGCCAGTGCCGGAACCGGGTGCTCTCCGGCGGCGTGAACAGGTTCGACTGCTCCAGGATCGGCACCGGATCGAACCGGTCGCTGCCGCCGACGCCGTCACCCTGCATCACCTGCCAGATCCGGCGGACCCACGGGACCACCGTGTCCGCGTTGTTCCAGAGCAGACCCAGTACGCCGTTCGGGCGCAGTACCCGGGCGATCTCCGGCAGCGCGCGGGCGTGGTCGAACCAATGGAAGGCTTGTCCAACGATCACCGCGTCCACCGAGGCGTGGGCGAGCGGGATCGACTCCGCGGCTCCGACCATGGTGTCGATACCGGGCCGCCGGCGGCACACCTCGAGCATCTCCTGCGACGGGTCGACGGCGATCACGTCGTGCCCGAGTTCGGCCGCGACCGCGGCGAGCTTGCCGGTGCCGGCGCCCAGATCGAGCACCTGCAGTCCGCGGCCCGGGCCCAGGATCCAGTTCAGCGCCTCGACCGGGAACGTCGGCCGACCCACCTCGTACGCGGCCGCGACCGCGCCGAACGACTTGGCCCGCGCGGCGTGCGCGCCGTTGTCTGCGCCGTTCTCCGGGGCAGCGGCGGAGTCCCCGGCCGGATCATTGGTGGTCATCACGGTAAATCATGCCCCAGGGAACGACACAGCGGAGCGTGTGGTACCTGCTACTCGCCGAGTTTCTTCTGTTCGATGTGCGCGTTCAGCGCGGCCAGTTCCGGGTGCTCGTCCAGAATCGCGACCAGTTCGGCGCAGCCGAGCCTCGTCGCGCCGAAGTCCTCGATGAGGGCGTCGAGCAACTTCCAGTCGTCCGCGGTGTCGAGCGTGAGCCGGTACTGCGCTGCATTCTTGGAGCCGCCGGACCACGGGAGATTGAGCAGCCGCATCTCGCCGGACCGGTTCTGATGCAGGTACGGCGTCACGTGCTCGCGATCCGCCGTGAGCGTGGCCTTCGCCTCCGCGTCGTACAACCGGGCGGTGGAGAAGATCTCGAAGTCCATGCCCCGCGGGTACGTGCGCTCGAGACAGTTCGAGATGTACAGGTCGAGGTCGTTCTCGGCGCGCCACCGATCGACGCCCGCGGCAACGATCTCGGGATCGATCAGCGGGCAGTCGGACGTGACCCGGACGATCGCGTCCAGGTCGTGCTCGCGGGCGGCGCCGGCGAAGCGGCTCAGTACGTCGTCCTCGCTGCCGCGGAAGACCGGGATGCCGTCCTCCTGGCACACCTGCACCACCAGGTCGTCGTGGACGTTCGTGGTGGTCGCGACGATCACCGGCAGGCCGGTGCGGCCCAGCCGGTCGAGGTGATGCTCGAGATAGGAGCGCCCGGCAACGGCCAGCAGCACCTTGGCCGGCAGCCGGGTGCTGGTCACGCGAACCTGCGTGACGATTCCGATCTTCAGTTGTTCCATCGGAACATCTCCCGGATTTCTGCGGGTCCGGCGACGTGGTCGACGCCCAGTTCGGTGTCGGTGAACTCACGGGCGACCGCCGGCGGGACGTACGGCTGGTCCAGCTCCGGCCACAGCCGCTTGATCCGCGCCTGTCCGCCGAACGACGGGTGCTCGTTCTCCAGCACCATGGGATCACCGTAGACCCCCGCGCCCAGGCCGAGCGAGGCGCCGTACAGAACGGCGGAGCTGAGCCGGTTGGAGGCGACCCGTTCGTGCTTGCGGAGCTCGCGCAGCTGCTTGACCAGGAACTTGGCGTCGGTCTTGCGCCAGTGCAGGCCGCGGTAGCCGTGCGTGATGACCCGGAATCCGGCGTCCTGGTAGACGTTCCGGATCGCGGGCTTGTCGTATTCGTTCCAGTACAGGCAGACGGTCACCGGGCCGGTCTCGTGCTCGTTGATCGAGGCAACGATCCGGCCGTGGTCGCCGAGCACGTGCTGGCCTTCCCAGCCGTGGAACGGGTAGAAGATGGTGCCCTTGGCCCGTTTCGCGGGGGTCGCCAGTTCGGGATGGGTCTTCAGCAGGTACAGCCAGACCGAGCCGATCACCGAGTAGTTGCGCAGGCCGAGCGCGTGGCCGCGGCGGCGGACGCTGTCCGACCAGACGAACTTGGGCATCCCGGGCGCGAAGTTCGTGCCGTGCGCGAAACCGTCGAGGATGTTCCAGCCGTGCTGCAGGTAGCCCCAGATCCGCGGTGGTTTCGGGAGTCCGGCGTACGTCGCCATGATGTCGGCGTGCCCGTAGAAATGGTTGGCGTGGTGCATCAGCGCCGTACCTTCCTGAGCACCCGCTTGAGGCGGCGGCGGATCACCCGGGCCGGGTTGAGGACGGCGTGGCCGACGCGATAGGGGAGCGAGCGGCGGATGCCGCTGACCGTGCCTTCGAAGAGGATCGCGCGGGCGCTCGCATGGGCGAGCTCGTCGGCGAGTCGGGCGACCGTGGTCAGCTGCTCGGCGCTGCCGCGCGGGCGGACGACCTCGTCCGGGGTGTACTCCTGCTCGGGCACGGTGATCCCGGCCATCGCCGCGAGCCGCGCGGTCAATGCGTGCGGGTCAGCCGCCGCGGGCCACGGCTGCCGCCCCCCACCCTCCAATGCCCGCCGAGCAAACCGCGCCAGGTGCTCGACGACATCCAACTCCTGCGGCTCCCCAAACAACCGGTACGACGCCGCGCCCGAACCCACGCCGTCCGCCGCACGGTCCAGGATCACGTTGTCGGGCGAGCCGGCCCCTCCCGCACCCAGCCAAGCCACGTACCCGGGAATCACCCGCCGCAGTTCCGCCTGATCATCACAGCGCAAGGCCATCAGGAGGTGCTCCTCCAGCAAAACACCTTCGCCCTCCGGCACCACACCGGCCGGCAGCACAGCAGGCGCCTCGGTACCGATCACGAAGTACCAGGCAGGTGCCAGCTCGAACGCCAACCCCGCCGCAGCCGCATCCAGCACCACGCGGTACGGGTCCATCAACACCGGACCGTCGTTGCGCGCAGCAACAGCCCGAGCAGCGACGACACCCGCGAACCCATCCACCGCGGCGAGCGCGACATCCGCCTGAACGAGCGAAGGGAAAACGGCGTACGCCCGTAGGTCTCCGGGCTGACGGACGTCGGCGGGTCCGTGGCCACCCTCCGCCCCTCCGTGGGCGAAGCCGGCCGCCCGGAGGGCGGCGGCGAGCGGTTTGAAGCCTGCCGGAGCGCGGTCCTCCGCGGCTCGGCCCCAGTCCTCGTCGCGGGGAAGCGCCGCCGTGATGTCTGGCTGAATCAAGCGCTCGAAGCCGAAGGAGTTCGTGGCGCCGATCAGCAGTCGCCCACCCGGGGTGAGGAGCGCCTGCAAGCGCCCGAGCGCCTCGGTCCACGGGAAGCTCGCGGTGTCGGGCCCGACCAGCCGCTCGAGGCCGTCCAACGCGACGACCACGTCGTAACCGCGGCCCGATTCGCCTGCGGGCTCGTCCTTTCCCTCGACCGAGAAACGGTCGAGGGACCCGCAATAGACCTGACCCTTGGCGTCAGCCAACACCTCGGCGAGTTCCTCCGCGTCCGGGGCCGAGCGGACCAGCAGGTCGACCGACGTGACCTGCGCGACGGCAGCCGTGATCAGATCGGCGGCGTGCGGGCCGGCGATCAGGACGGTGTCGTCGGGGCGGAGGGTGGCGGCCAGGAGCGCTGTGGCGGCCGGGCCGGCGGCCGCGGGACGGGCGTCGCCCGGGTGCAGATCCGACCAGTTGAGCATCTCGCCGCCGATCAGGTTCGACCGGGTCACATCCGTCACCTTCGTGGTCTGCGTTGTCAGTTCGTCGTGGGTCGTCAACAGCTCACCCTGCCCCAGCTCCCCGCGACAAGTGGTTTGGGGAGTCCTGCCCACCTGAAACGACCAGCAGAACTCCCCACATCACCAAGCCGGCCGACGAGCCTAGGGCGCGGGTTGCTGAGGTATGCAGGAGTCATTGGTCGACCAGGTTCAGGAGCGTGTCGATTACCCGGTCGACGTCACTGTCGGTGAGATCCGGGAAGAGGGGGAGGGAAAGTTCTTCGGCGTAGAAACGTTCGGCGTTCGGGCAGAGGCCGCGTTGGTAGCCCTGGTGGGCGAACACCGGGTGCCAGTACACCGGGATGTAGTTCACCTGTACGCCGATCCCCGCGGCCCGCATCGCCTCGAAGACCTCGCGCCGCCGGCCGTCGAGGACGCGAACCGGGTACAAGTGCCACATCGGGTCGACCCCGGCGCGCTGCACCGGCGTACGCAGCCCGTCGGCGTCGGCGAACGCCGCGTTGTAGCGGGCGGTGATCTCGGCCCGGCGGCGCTTGAACTCCGCGAGCCGGCGTAGCTGGGACAGCCCGAGCGCGGCGCCCAGGTCGGTCAGGCGGTAGTTCACGCCGTACTCGTGGACCTCCTGGTGCCACGGCCCTTCGTCGGTCAGTTCGAAGCGTGAAGGGTCCCGGACCAGGCCGATGAAGTGGAACTCGTGGGCGCGCTGCCCAACGACATCATCTCTGCAGACCACCGCGCCGCCTTCGCCGGTGGTGAGGTTCTTGGTGGGGAAGAAGGACATGGTGGTGACGTCGGCGAGGTCGCCTACCGGGCGTCCGTACGCCGAACCGCCGACGGAATGCGCTGCGTCGGCGAGGGTGCGCGCGCCTACTCGGTCAGCCAGAACCTGCAGTGCCGGGTAGTCGGCGGATTGGCCGGCGTAGTCGACTGCGGTGATGACCCTTGACCGATCCGACAAAGAAGCTTCGACGGCAGCCGGGTCGAGCAGGCCGGTTTCGTAGTCCACGTCCGCGAACACCACGCGAGCGCCCAGCATCGCGGCGCAGGAGGCGGTGGCTACGAAGGTCATGGGGGTGGTGACGACCTCGTCGCCGGGGCCGACGCCGAGGGCGGCGTACGCGATGTGCAGGGCCGCGGTGCCCGAGGTGCAGCTGACCGCCCGGTGTCCGCCGGCGAGCTCGGAGATCGCGTTTTCGAACGCGGTGACCGTGGGTCCGGTGGTCAGCCAGTCGCCGCGCAGTACGGCGGTGACCGCCTCGATGTCCTGTTCCGAGATCGACTGGCGCCCGTACGGAAGCACGTCAGTCGTCGCTCTCGAGGATCTTGCGGATCTCGTCGATCGAGTACCACTGGTCGTTGGTGTCCGAGGCGTAGTGGAATCCGTCCGACACCGGCGTACCACCGGTCGGCGGCTGGTAGCCCCAGGTGGCGAGATCGGGCTGCAGTACGAAGCGGTCGCCGAGGGACAGCGCGCGGCGGCCTTCCTCCGGGCTGATCATCTCCTCGTGCAGCTTCTCGCCGGGGCGCAGGCCCACGTCGTGCATGGTCGCGCCGGGCGCGATCGCCTCGGCCAGGTCGGTGACCTTCATCGACGGGATCCGCGGCACGTACAGCTCGCCGCCGGTCATCAAGTCGAACGAGTCGACCACGAACTCGACCGCCTGCGGCAGCGTGATCAGGAACCGGGTGCAGCGCAGGTCGGTGATCGGCAGCGACTGCCCGGCCGTGTGCAGCGCGCGGAACTTCGGGATGATCGAGCCCCGGCTGCCCATCACGTTGCCGTACCGGACGACGCTGAAGCGGGTGTCGTACGCCGCCGCGTAGTGGTTCCCGTTGATGAACAGCTTGTCCGCGGTCAGCTTGGTCGCGCCGTACAGGTTGATCGGGCTGGACGCCTTGTCCGTGGACAGCGCGACGACCCGCTTCACGCCGGAGTCGATAGCCGCCTCAATGACGTTCTGCGACCCGATCACGTTGGTCTGGACGAACTCCCACGGGTTGTACTCGCCGCTGTCCACCTGCTTCAAGGCGGCTGCGTGCACGACGTAGTCGACCCGGTGCATCGCCCGCAGCAACCGGGCGCGGTCACGGACGTCGCCGAGGAAGAACCGCAGCCGCGGGTCGTCGCCGAACGACTGGCGGACCTCCCACTGCTTCAGCTCGTCGCGGCTGAAGACGATGATCCGTCGCGGGTTCAGGTGATCCAGCGCGTGCCGTACGAACGTCCGGCCGAACGACCCGGTACCGCCGGTGACCAGGATGTCGGAACCGGTAAGGATTGACACGCGAGCGGGACCCTTCTGACGGACAGTTCCGAGCTGCACACACGCAGTACGGACCTCGAAACAATAGCTGCCCGGTGAACGACCAGCTCAATCCACCGTCTCAGCGCAACATGATCAAACGTACGCTGGGGCCCGTGAAACGCGTCGGGGTGCGATGTGATGTGGGGCCGGCCCGGGGCGTCGGTCACGTGATGCGCTGCCTGGCCCTGGCCGAGGAGGTACGCCGCCGCGACGTCGAGCTCGTCTTCGTCTGCGACGCGCACACCGTGCCGTGGGCCGCGGAGCAGATCGCCTCCCGCGGGATCGCCGTACAGCCCGCAGTGTGGGGGTCCGCCGAGCATGTCGAGCTCCTCGATCGGCTGGAGCTCGACGCGGTGGTGTTCGATTCGTACGACCTGGACGCGTCCGTGTACGCCGATGTCCGGGCGACCGGTCTGCCGACGCTGGCGATCGTCGACGGTGACTTCCGCGGAGCCGAGGCGGACGTGCTGGTGGACCAGAACCTCGCGGCCGAGCTCGACCACCCGCTGCTGCCGCGCGACTCGATCCGCCTCGCCGGCCTGCCGTACGTGATGATCCGCGACGAGATCCTCGACCACCGTCCCGCCGCGCCGCCCGTCGACCGGCAAAGCGCCGTACCGACGGTGTTCGCGTTCTTCGGCGGCACGGATGCCTTCGGCGCCGGTCCGTACGTCGCCCGCGCGCTGGCCGCGACCGGTCTGCCGTTCGAGGCCACCGTGGTCGCGCCCGGGCCGGATCTCGCCGCGAAGATCGCCGCCGTCGAACTGCAACCGCACCAGCACCTCGACGTCATCGGGCCGACCGATCAATTGGCGGCCCGAGTACGTGACGCGGACCTGACGATCAGTGCTTCCGGTACGTCGACCTGGGAGCTGTTGTGTCTCGGGGCTACCGCGGGACTGGTGTGTGTGGTCGACAACCAGGAGATGGGCTACGAACGCGCCGTAGATACCGGTGCAGCCGCCGGGCTCGGCCTGCTGAGCGCGCTGCAGCATGACACCTCGGAGGCGGTCCCGACGCTCAAGCGATTGCTCACCGACTCCGCCGAGCGGGGGCGGCTCGCGAGGGCCGGGTGGGAGCTCGTCGACGGCCGCGGGCGTGAGCGAGTCGCCGACGCCCTGCTGCAGCTCATCTGAGTTCGTAGATCGTCGCGTCCAGCGTGGCGTGCCGCAAGCGGACGTAGTTGCGGAGCGCAGGGGACACGTAGCCGGCCCGGTGGTCGGCGTACAGCCAGCGCACTCCGGCCTGCCGCAGGCGCTCGATCGCTGCCGGGGTGGGGGCCTTGAACGCGATGTCGTTACCGGCGAGATCCTCGCTGTTCCAGTAGGGGATGAGGCTCGGGTTGGTGTTGCTGGTGAGGGCGATCCGGTTCGCCTGGTTGGAGTACGACCAGCCCTCGATCAGGACCGGACGCTCGGACAGCGCGGCGAGCCAGAAGTGCCGGCTGTCGCAGAGACCGTCGCGTTCGATGATGCAGTGCGCGTTCGTCGCGATCAGGTCGCCCGGCGCGCTGTTGCGCCGCAGCCATTGCGCCGCGCCGGCCTCGGCCGCCGTCGCGCCGCCGCGGAACGGGTGGGCGAAGACCAGGTTCGATGCCTTGTCCGACACGAAGCCCTGCAACGGCACCAGGGTCGCGCCGATCATGCATGCCGCCACCGCGCCGCCGAGCAACGCGACGAAGAAGTTGCCCGGTCGGCGCGCCAGCTTCCACACGACGGCCACCAGCAGCGCGACAGCCGCCACGGCACCGGCCGTCCACACCCACGGGCCCTTGATGCCGGGCAGGTCGGCGGACTGCGACCGAGCGACTGCGAGGGCCACCAAGCCGAGCAGTCCGGCCGCGCCGACGAGCACCACGGCCCGCCGATCTCCGAGCCGCCCGACCAGATTCGCCAGCCCGACAACCGCGAGTACGGCGATCACCGGGAAAGCCGTCCGCAGGAAGTACAGCTGACTGACCCCCGACTGGGTCGTCAGCAAGGTGCCCAGCAACCCGGCGACGGCGACCCCGGCCAGGAACACCGCACCGGAGTCCCGCCACCTCCGGCCGAGGAAGAACAGCCCCGACGCAGCCAGCGCCCAGCTCAGCAGAGTCGTTGCCCCCGACAACAGTTGCGCATGCGGGTTCGACGCCAGCATCGGGTACGGCGCCAACTGGACGAACGTCTCGAACGGCTTGATCTCCGTCCCCCACGTGCTCCCGCCGAAGATCGCGATCAACGCCGCCACGAACACCGTCAGCGACAGCAGTCCGCCGAGAAACGCAGGCCGCGTACTCCGCCGCGCCAACCCCAGCTGCAGGAACGCGAACGCGAACCCGGCACCCACCAACGGCAGGATCGTCGACTTCGCCCCGGCCGCGATCAGCGCGAGCAGCACCAGCAGCACCCACCGCCCGCACGGCCTGCCGTCGGCCCGCAGCAGGTCCACCGCCACCACGCACAGTGCCAGCGCGATCAGGACCCCGAGGTTCTGCGTCGGACTCAGGTACGCCGCGACCGCGGTCGAGATCCCGCCCAGCCCGACGCCGGCCAACGGCTGCACGGCCCCACCGAGACCGGCGACGAGCACCGCGAGCGGTCCGGCCCACGTGGCACCGGATTCGGCGGTCGGGGCCAGGCGACTGGTCAGCGCGAACACCAGCCCGCACCCGGCGAGGAACAGCGGCAGCCAGCTCAGCGAATGGATCAGATCGGTCAGGTCGATCCGCGTCCCCCACTGCGTCGCGGCCGTCGCCTGATGGAAGAACGTGTGGTACTTCATCGGCTCGCCACCGAGCCACAACGTCGAGATCGGTACGTCGTACTTCGCGCTCGCCGCCAGCGCCTGCTGGAAGGCGAGGTCGGGGTACGCGCGCAGCGGGTCGGTGTACGCCGGGAGGAACTGTCCCGGCCCGCGCCGGTACACGATCAGCAGCACGACCGCCGTCGACGCCGCGAGCAGCCAGGCCTGCAGCGGGCGCAACGGCTGCTCGACCCGCCGCCAGACCCGGGCCCGCGCGTCGCCGTCCACGAAGGCGATGACCAGGACCACGGGCGCCCACACCCACGACCACGCCTGCAGCCCGATCGACGCGCTGGCCAGGTAGACCAGAACCTGGCCCGCCGTGCCGACCGCGAACCCGGCCGAGAGGTCCTCCACCAGGTTGCGCCCGTATCCGCCGAGCAGCCGCCAGAGCGCGAACCCGGGCAGCGTCACCGCAACGGCCGTGAACAGCACGAACCGGACAACCTCGAAAACCGTCGCGTGCAGCGCGAGCAGCACGATCGCCAGGAGCACGACCGCGAGCCCGGCGACCAGACCGGAAAGGGAAGGCCCCGCAGTCCGCGGCCCCCGCCGCCTCGCTTTCGCGCGCATGTCGTAACACTAATGTGAAATCAGTCGCGCCACGAATGCAAAGTGTCACTCCTTGTGAGGCCCCGGAGAGTAGGCCTCGCCCCACGCCTGGTAACTCTGATGCCTTAAGCTCTGCGGCCTATGAGTTGGTACGACGCCCTTGAAGCCGGTGAGCTGACGATGCGGCCGTCCGTGGACGCGGCGAAGCGGTTCGGGGTCTCCATCGACCGGATGTCGGTGTCCGCCTCGGCCGGTACGCCGCTCGCGGAGGTGCTGGCCGCGGTCGAGAAGTCGACCGCGGACGTGATCGTGCTGCGCTACCCGGCGCGTGAGACCACCTGGTTCGCCGCGCTGGCCGACGGTCCGCGGAAGGCGTTGCTGGCCGACGCCGTCACCGGCTGGGTGCTCCCGGTCGGCAAGGGCCGGCGACCTGCGCCGCTGGCCGGCTTCACCGCGCAGCTCGAGCCGGAGGTCGACGACGACCTGGTGGACGACCTGGTCGCGGACGTCTTCGGCGACTCCGGCAACCACTACTGCTCCAACCCGATGTTCGACCGGGCGCTCGCGCTGGCCGGGCGCCAGGAGTGGGCCCGGCGGCGGATCGGCGCAGCGGGCGCCGTCGTACTGCGGGGTCCGGATCGGCGGGTGCTCGCGCTGGCTGCTGTCGACGAGCAGCGGTCGTGGACCGAGATCCAGCTGGCCGGCGTCGTACCGGCCGAGCAGGGTCGTGGCCGGTACGGTCACCTGCTGGCCGCGATCGAGGACGTCTGTACGACGCGACGCCTGGTGGTGACCGCCCAGGCGCATCAGATCGGCATCCAGCGGGTCTGGTCCCGCTACGGGTTCGAACCTGTGCATAACCTCCTCACGGTCCACCTCGTTGCCGCTACGTAGATCTTCAGCGACCGCGGAGGAGGGCACACCGGAGTGACGCCGCGGTTGAGCGTAGTGGTGCCTTTCTACGGCGTCGGCGAGTATCTCGGGGACTGCCTGGAATCGATCGCCCGACAGGCCTGGTCCGATTTCGAGGCGATCCTCGTCGACGACGGTTCGCCGGACGACAGCGCGGTCGTCGCGAAGGAGTTCTGTGCCCGGGACCCGCGGTTCCGGCTGATCCAGCAGGACAACGCAGGCCCCGGTCCGGCCCGGGACGCCGGCATCCGGGAGGCCGCCGGCGAGTACCTGGCGTTCGTCGACGGCGACGACCTGGTCTCGCGGTACGGGTTCGGCGCGCTGGTCCGGACGCTGGACCGCACCGGTTCGGACATCGCCGGCGGTAACGCGCGGCGGTTCAACAACAGCTTCGGCGTACGGCCGTCGTGGTTGCACAAGCAGCCGTTCGCACGGGTCCGGCACGCCACGCACGTCACCGAGTTCCCCGATCTGGTCCTGGACCGGATGCTCTGGAACAAGGTCTACCGCCGGTCGTTCTGGACCGAGTACGGGTACACGTTCCCGCCGATCCGGTACGAGGACTACCCGGTCGCGCTCAAGGCGCACCTGGACGCGGTGACCGTGGACACGATCACGCAGGCCGTCTACTACTGGCGTGAGCGCGAGTCCGGCGAGTCGATCACGCAGCAGAAGTTCCAGCTCGGCAACATCCGGGACCGGGTGACCTCGGCCGGGATGGTCGTGGACCTGGTCGAGGACGCCGTACCGGTGGTCCGCCGGCGGGTGCACGCGCATCTCGCGCAGATCGACGTACTGACGCTGATGTCCGCGTTCGGCACCGTCCCGGCAGACGACGAGCAGGCGCTGGTGGATCTGTCCCGGGAGCTGCTCGACCGGCTCGACGAGGACGTTCTGGCCGCCACACACCGGTACGACCGGATCCAGCACGCCGCGCTCCGATCCGGCGATGTGGAGCTGCTCCGACGGCTCGCCGACTTCCGGAACTCGGGCGGGCTCCGCGGCGGGGCGCGCGCCGTACCGCGGGCCCGGCGGCTCGAGTACAACTACCCCGGCCTCGGCGAGTCCGCCGTACCGCGGGCGCTGTACCAGCTCCGCGAACAGGACCTGACCCTCGCGACGAGCGTGCGCGAGGTGGGTTGGGTCGACGGCAAGTTGTCGGTCAAGGGCACCGCGGAGATCCGCCACCTGGAGACGTTGTGTACGTCGACCCTCGACGTCGCACTGGCCGTCGGCAAGACGACGTACCCGCTGGAGGTACGTCGGTACCCCGCGTTGGACCTGCACGGGGACACGACGCTCGTCGGGTTCGAGGTGCTGCTCGACCAGGAGCTGCTCAGCCAGTGCACCGGCGCGCCGGCGCACTTCGAGGTGCGGATGCGGTCAGGGCGGCGGGAGCGGAAGGGCATGCTCGGCAGTCAGGGCCCGGGGAGTCCCGGCTGGCCGCCCGGTGCGTGGATCGACTCGGAAAACTGGATTCAGCCGGGGCCTGGGAGGTACGGCTGGTTCTCGCTGCGACGGCTGACGGACCCGTGCCGGTTGACTTCGGTCGAGCTGACGGCCGACGAGCTGGTGCTGCACGGGCGGGCCTCGTTCGACGAGCCGGAGCTGTACCTGAGCCGGCCGGTCGTCGGTGGCGAGGAGGAGGTTCCGTTGGAGATCGACGGGCGTGACTTCACCGCCCGGGTGCCGATCCAGGACATCCTCGCGGCCGCGAACCACGACGACCCCTTCGGCCAGCGGACGACCCGGGTGTTCCGCGTCCGCGGACCCGAGGGCGAGCAGCGCGTGCTGCTGTGGACCGCGAGCGACTCGGCGGTCTCGCGGGTCGTGGACGACCGGGTGGTGACACTGACCCGCTCGACCGGCGGGTACGTGAATCTGCACGAGTCGCCGATCCGGACGACCGCTGTGGCGGCGGTTGTCGAGGGCAACCAGTTGTTGGTGAGTGGCTTGGAGGGTCGCGATGTCACGTTCAGCTGGCGGCGGTACCTGGCCGACTCCGACGAGCATCTCGACGTCGAGTGCCGTCGTACCCTCACCGCCGATGGCTGGTCCGCGGCGGTCGACGTGGACGCTTTGATCCCGGTGACCGCGGTGCAGGTCTCGGTCGATCCGTTGGCCGCGCTGGCCGACTGGATCCTGTTCGCCACCCCTCCAGACGGTGCGGCGCACGCCGTACAGTGCGAGCCGTTCCTGTGCAGCCGGTTGCCGTTGGCAATAACACACGGCACTCACGGGTCGCATGCGCTCGCTGTTCGACCCCATGCCGGTACTCTGCACGTCGAGGTGCGCTGATGCATCACCACAACCATTACTACGGTCAGACGCACATCCTCTCCCGGTACGCCGGGTTCGATTTCGACCACCCGCCACGGCTGCGGGGCTACCTGCAGCACGGCTGGAACATCGGCTGCGGCTGGAACCCGGTGCACGAGTTCTACGACGGCGCCTGGCGGTTCACCTGGAGCGATGCGCCGCGACGTCGCGGGCACTCGCTCGGGCGACGGAACTACCACAGCATCGGTGCGCCGTTCCTGTACCTGATGGAGCTGGAACCGGAGCCGGAAGAATTGGTCGAGCGTGAGGGCACCTTGTGGTTCCTCTTCCACGGGTGGGAGGGCGGCAAGATCCACGGCGACCACCAGCGGCTGATCGACGAGATCCGGGAGACCGAGCCCGGCCCGGTCACCTTTTCGTTGTATTACACGGAATACGACCGGCCAGAGGTGCGCGGCTTCTACGAGGACGCGGGTTTCCGGGTGGTGTCGTTCGGGCGCCGCGGGTTCTCGTACGAGGGCACCGACCGGCGGTTCCTGTTCAAGCAGCTGTCCGAGCTGCGCAAGCACAAGCGGGTCGCGGCCAACCGGCTGTCGACCGCGATCTTCTACGGCGTCGCGGCCGGGTGCGAACCGGCGGTGTACGGCGACCCGATGGAGATGGACGGCGAGAACCCGCTGTTCGGCGGCCAGAGCCGGATCGAGCGGCTCTGGCCGGAAATGCTCGGAAAGACCGTGGATCTCGAAGCGGCCCGGGCGACCACCGACCTGGAGCTCGGCAAACCCTGGATGATGCCGGCCGCGGAACTGCGGTCGCTGTTCGATTGGAGAGAGCGTGTCTGAGCCGGCTTCTGGGGTTCAGGTCGTACGCGGCGAGATGCAGCCGTGGACCGATCACACGACGCCGCGGCCGGCGCTCGCCGCGCTGCTGACCGACGTCGTACCCGCCAACCGGCGGACGCTGATCCTCGGACCGCATGCCCCGCAGCTGATCGAATCGGTGCTCGCACACTCCGCGGACGTGACGATCCTGGTCCGCTCGGTCGCCGACGCGCAGCAACTCGGCGAGGACTTCGGGCCGTGTTTGCAGGTGATCGCCGGCGCGCTCGACGGTCTGCAGACCGAGCCGTACGACGTGATCATCGCTTCCGACGGACTCGATCGGGTCCTCGGGTATGACAGCGCCGACCTGTCGTGGACCGCGCGTTTGACCACGCTCGCTGCGTTGGCGGCTCCGGACGCGGTCGTCGTACTCGGGCTGGAAAACGAGTTCTCGCTGCTCAACCTGCTGGACAGCAGGCCCGCGGACGAACGCCACGGTGACGACGAGTGGCGTCCGCTCCACGACGACCCGACCCGCCCGGTCTCGGTCGACCAGCTCAAATCCGCGCTGCCGTGGACCGCCGAGGTGTACGCCGACTTCGGGTCCCGGACCTTCATCCGGGCCGACGTCGCGGCAACCGCCCGCCCCGGCGAACTCCCCACCCGCCTGGCCGGCACCGCGCTGGAGTCGGCCGACGTCCCGCTGCTGTCACCGGCCGCTGAGGGAGTAGACACCGCCGCCCGAGCCGGCCTACTAGCCGCAATCCCCACCAACTGGCTAGCAATCACAGGTGCCGCCGCCACCCACGACATCTACGCCCAAACAGCCGAATCAGTCCTCACCGCAGACCAAACTCTCACCGGCTGGGACACCACCGTCACCGACACCCCCGCCCCGACGGCCACCGCCACTCGGCCGGCCGGCTCCGCCGACGCGGGCGGCGCGCTCCTCTTCGACCCCTCCGTTGTCCCCGCCACCGTCCCGTCGGGTGTCTCGGTGGAGAGTGTGCTGTTCCGGCTCGCGTCGGCTGAGGATGTGCCTGCTTTCCGCAAGCTGGCGGCTGATCTCGGGGACTGGGTGACTGCCTCTCGTGTGATCGTCCGGTGGGACGACGTGATCTACGACGGCGACTCCTTCGCGTACGGCGTCTCGGGCTGGGTGGCCGAGGACTCCGTCGACAAAGAGGACCTGCTGGCCGCCGCGTGGGCGCGGTTCCACGACCGCCTGATCGGTCAGCACCGCCGCCACCCGTGGCCGCCGTGGATGCTCGGCGACGACCTCGTCTCCGCGTGGCTCGGCATGTCCGGCGTCGAGCCGCCCGAGTCGACCCCGGCCACGAGCCCCGACGCCCTGCCCGCCACCACCGAACAAGTTGCCCGCGGCAAGGAGCTCGCCGCCGCGCTGGACGTCGTACTGGAGACGAGCACCACCACAGTCGACGTACGCACGGCCGTCGCAGAAGCCGAGGAAGCCAAGCAGGAGCTGTTCGAGCTGAAGGGCCACGTCTACGGCCTCGAACGCACCCTCGGCTTCCGCAACAAGGCGATGAAGACCCGCGAGAACCGCATTCGCGAACTCCGCGGCCAGCTCCAGCGGCTGACCACGGCCCACGAGCGGATCCGCGGATCCCGCACGTACGCCGTCTCGCGGGTGATCTTCCACGCCGCCCAGATCCGCAAGCCGAAGGTCGTCGCCCGCAAGCTCGCCCGCCGGATCAGGAAGCGATGAGGAAACCACGCCTGAGCGTGGTAGTGCCGTTCTACAACGTGGGGGCGTACATCGGGGACTGCCTGGACTCGATCGCGCGGCAGACCTTCGGCGACTTCGAGGCAATCCTGGTCGACGACGGTTCGCCGGACGACAGTGCCGTCATCGCGAAGGAGTTCTGCGTCCGCGACCCGCGGTTCCGGATCGTGGAGCAGCAGAACGCGGGCCTCGGACCGGCGCGCAACACCGGCGTCGAGCACGCGTCGGGGGAGTACGTCACCTTCGTCGACAGCGACGACCTGGTCACCCGGCACGGGTTCGGGATGCTGGTCCGGTCGCTCGACCAGACCGGGTCGGATTTCGCCGCCGGCAACGCGCGACGGTTCAACAACAGTTACGGCGTACGGCCGTCGTGGTTGCATGCGCAGGCGTTCACGGAAAATCGCCTGGCCACGCACATTTCCGAGACGCCTGAGTTGGTGCTCGACCGGATGGTGTGGAACAAGGTGTACCGGCGGTCGTTCTGGGACGAGTACGGCTACCGGTTTCCGGCGATCCGGTACGAGGACTACCCGGTCACGCTGAAGGCGCATCTCGACTCGGTCACCGTCGACACCCTCGCGGCGCCGGTGTACTTCTGGCGCGAGCGCGAGTCGGGCGACTCGATCACGCAGCAGAAGTTCCAGCTCGCGAACATCCGCGACCGGGTCGTCTCGGCCGGTCTGGTGCTGGACGAGATCGAGGACGCGCTGCCGACGATCCGGCAGCGGGTGCACGCGCATTTCCGGCAGATCGACCTGCACGCGATCCTCTCGGCCTTCGGCACAGTCCCGCCCGAGGAGGAGCAGCACCTGGTCGAGCTCACCACCGAGCTCCTCGATCGTCTGGACGAGGACGTGCTGGTGAGCTCGCCACGCCTCGCCCAACTCCAGTTCGCCGCGCTGCGGGCGGGCGATCTCGAACTGCTGCACAAGATCGCACTCGACCCGGACGCGGTTCTCGAACACCTGGAGCTCGCCAAGGCCGACCTGACGATGGCGACGAGTGTCCGCGAGGTGACGTGGATCGACGGCGAGCTGTCGATCCGCGGTACCGCCGAGATCCGGCACCTCCAGTCGACGCCGTCGAACCTCCGGATCGACTTGGTGATCGCCGGGAAGAACTTCCGGCTTCCGGTACGGCGTTTTCCGGCGACGGACCTGCGTGGCGAGGAAAGCCTGGCCGGATTCGAGGTTCGTGTCAGTCGCGAGCTGCTCGCCAAGTGCACGGCCGGCCCGTCGCACTTCGACGTACGGCTGCGGGCCGGTGCGATCCGGCGGCGAGACCTGTTGCGCGGCCAGAAGGCCGGCAGCCCGGGATGGCCGCCCGGGTCGTGGATCGATGGCACGAACTGGATCCAGCCCGGTCCGGGCAAGGACGGGGCGTTCGCCGTACGGCGGTTGGCGGATCCGTGCCGGTTGACGTCGGTCGAGCAGACCCCCGACGCGCTGGTACTGCACGGGCGGTCGACCTTCGACGAGCCGTCGCTGTTCGTGAGCCGGCCGTTGTCGGGTGGTGAGGAAGCGGTGCCGCTCGAGGTGAACGGCCGGGACTTCACCGCGCGGTTGCCCATCGGGCCGATCCTCGCGGAGATCAATCCGGACGACCCGTTCAGTCAGCGGACGACGCGGGCGTTCCGGGTCCGTGGGCCGGAGGGGCAGGAGCAGGTGCTGTTGTGGACGGCGGGCGATCGGCTGGTCTCACACGCCGAACGCGGGCGTGCGGTGATGCTGACCCGGTCGACCGGCGGGTACGTGAACCTGCACGAGTCCCCGATCCGGATGACCGCGACCGCTGCGGTTGCTGCGGGCAACATGTTGGTTGTGCGGGGCCCCGACTGGGGTGACGTCGACTTCAGCTGGCGGCGGTACCTGCCGGATTCCGACGACCACGTGGACGTCGCGTGCCGACGTACCGTCTCGGACGACGGCTGGGCCGCGGTGGTGGAGATGGCAGCGCTGGAGCCGGCGGACTGGATCCTCTTCGCCACCGCACCGGACGGCACGTCCCACGCAGTCCACTGCGAACCATTCCTCTCCAGCCGCCTGCCCCTGACCGTCAACCGCTCCCCCCGCACCCTCGCCGTACGCCCCCTAGCCGGCACCCTCCACCTCGAGGTCACGTAAGCCTCCCAGGCGACGCGGTGGTTAGCGCCTGGCGACCAACAGTTGGTGGGTGACTGGCCAGTCGACGGGGTCGCCGGCCGGGGTGGTGATGGTGGCTACCGGGGCGATGCGGTTGTCGACGACCCAGTCGTTGCGCCAGGCGGTTGAGGACGGGTCGATGGTGAAGCCGGCGCGTTCGGCGACGGCGGTCCAGCCGGCGAAGTTCAGGCCGCAGAACTGCTCGTGGGTCTCGCTCAGCCAGTTGTCGACGTAGTCCTTGCGGGTCAGGAAGTCCATCGCGTCGGCGAGCCGCAGCACCAGCCCGTCGGCGCGTACGTCGTACTCGAACGGCACGTGAGCGTTCCGCCGGAAATCGTGTGCGAACTGGAAGAACCGTGCGCGCGTCGACAGTTTTCCGACGTACGCCGCGGGGTCGTCGAGGGACTCGAGCTCGGTGAGGTCGTCCGGGTTCTCGCCGTCGCTGTCGTCCAGCTGCAGTACGACGGTGCGGTCCGGCTCGTCGGGGCCGCAGACGTCCGAGTTGATCCAGACGCCGTTCGGGGCCGTGTGCGCGAAGAGCGCGTCGGCGAACCGTTGGACCGTTTCGGGACGCGAGCCATCGGCGTACGACCAGATCTCGTGGGTGAGCGCGAGCGTCAG
Source organism: Kribbella sp. NPDC055110 (assembly GCF_053607525.1). Taxonomy (NCBI): domain Bacteria; kingdom Bacillati; phylum Actinomycetota; class Actinomycetes; order Propionibacteriales; family Kribbellaceae; genus Kribbella; species Kribbella sp. NPDC055110. The sequence goes on along the minus strand of NZ_JBSGTS010000004.1, from coordinate 48,626 downwards.
CGTGGTGTCGATCGACCGGGCCGGGAAAACGGCGGAACCCAGCATGTTGCGCTGGTAGAAGTAGACGTTCGGGTTGCTGAACAGACCCTGTTCCTTCTTGTGCTCGCATTCGGCGAACAGGTGCCGCGCGACCTCGACGCCGATCAGGTCCGACTCGTGAAAACGTGGGTCGGCATCAATCAGTTGCAGCGTCGCACCGGTCGCGCAACCGATGTCGAGAATCCGGCCAGGACGCACAAACGCCTTGATTTGTTGCCATTTCCGGTCAGCGGCGGTCTCGAACGCGTCGGCGTACGTCTTGTAGTCGCGGGTCGTGGTCAGTCCGCCGTCGTCGCCGACCACCGGATCGTTCACGCAGCGCGCGACGTGCGCGTCCAGGGCGTAGCGCTCGAACACGTCCACAGTCGCCGGATGCGCGAGCTCCTTCCACTGCTCGTTGCCCGCAGCAATCATCAGCAGGACGTCCCACGGGCGCTGGATACCGTCGGGCTCGACGCCGATCACGGAGTACCCGAGCTTCTCGTACAGCTTGCTCACCTCAGGCGTCGAGCACGCCACGATCGTGTTCTCCGGCGTCAACCGCACGAGGTCGTCGGTCCCTGCCTCGATCGCCTTCACCGTCACCTCGGCGAACTCGTCCGTCGGCGGCGTGTCGACCACCCCGACCACCAGCGACCGGATTCCCTCGGCCACACTGAACCGCTCGATCGCCGCCTCCCGCCGATCGAACGCCACCGGATTCCGCTTCGTCGTCCGGTGATTCGCCGACGTCACCGCCCACACCACGGTCCGATCCGCGAACTGCCGCAGAAAGTCTCCTTGAAACCGCGTCAACACATGATGCCGCCCCGGAAACAGCAAGTACTCGGTCACAGCAGCCAACCCTTTCCTGCGTAGCCCGCGTTAGAGCAAGTCCCAAGTGAGTGGGGTGCCGGCTTTGACGTCGGTGCGGAAGGGGCGGCCGTCTACCTGTGCGAACAGGTCGGGAGCGAGGCCGCCGGCTGGGCGGATCGAGCGGACGTTCTCGAAGGTGATGAGGTCGCCGGCGCGGACGTCCTGGGTGACGAAGAGGGAGCGGCGGAAGCGGAGGACGTTCTGTTCGGCCTGTTTGGGGCCGATGACGGGAGAGCCCAGGGAGAGTTGGGCCACGCGGGTGCTCTCGACGAGCAGCTCCAGCTCCCACGGCTCCAGCGAGAACGCCGAGTCGACACCACCGTCGACCCGCTTCAGCGTCACGTGCTTCTCGATCACGGTCGCACCGAGCGCGACCGCGGCCACGGCGGCGCCGATCCCCATCGTGTGATCGGACAGGCCGACCTGTACGCCGAGAGCGTCGCGAAGGACCGGGATACCGCGCAGATTGGACTGCTCGGGCGGCGCGGGGTAACTCGCCGTACAGGACAGCACGATGATCTGCTCGTTGCCGGTCGACCGTGCGGCGCGGACCGCGGCGTCGATGTCGGTGAGCGTCGCCGACCCGGTGGAGATGATGAGCGGCTTCCCGGTCTCGGCCATGCCCCGGACCAGCGGCAGGTCGCCGATCTCGTTCGACGCGACCTTGTACGCCGGTACGTCGAGCTTCTCCAGGAAGTCGATCGCGGTCGAGTCGAACGCGGACGAGAACGCGACCAGGCCGAGGGACTTCGCGAGCTCGAAGATCGGCTCGTGCCACGCCCACGGCGTGTGCGCCTCCTCGTACAGGTCGTAGAGCCGCGCCTCGCTCCACAGCTCGTGTTCCGCCGGCAGCCGGAATGCCGGCAGGTCGAGGTCGAGCGTCATCGTGGCCGCGGTGTACGTCTGCAGCTTCAGCGCCTGCGCACCGGACTCGGCGACCGCGCGGACGATGTCCAGCGCCCGCTCCAGGTCGCCGTTGTGGTTCCCCGACATCTCCGCGATGACGAACGGCTGGTGATCCGGCCCGACCTGCACGCCGCCGATCTCGATGAAACTCATGTCGTCCCCTGGGTTCTACGGTCCTGCTTGCGCAGGCTGATCGGAATCACGGTGATCTCGCGTCCGTCGGCGTACCGAGTCTCCGGCGTACCCTCGGCGAACCGGAAGCGCCGGTTCATCTGCCGGACCACGGTGTTGTGTTCGAGCACCTCGCCGGTGAGGACGTCGAGGCCGAGCTCGTCGAACGCGTACGTCGTGGCCTCGCGCATGATCTCGATCCACGCCGGGAGGGTCTCGCCGCGCTCGGCCAGCCCGTCCGCGTCGAGGAAGAACCCCCACGCGCCCGAAGCATCCTCGAGGTCGAAGAAGTTGACGACCCCGGCCGTCACGCCGTCGCGCAGGTAGATCAGCACCCGCCGGGACGGATCGACCGACGTCTTCGCCCACCACGCCGCGTGCTCGTCGGCCGTGATCTCGTGCGAGGTGATGCTCACGTCGCGGTTCGCCTGCTGATTCCGCAACCGCCGGATCGTGCCGACATCGTCTTCGGTCGCGGAGCGCAGCATGCTCTTAACCTAGGGCATGGCTGGTGATCCAGCGCCTACTGCGGGGCACTCGGCACGGCACCTCGCCGCACGGGTGCAAAGGCCACGATGCTCCGCATCGAGACCTTCGCCCCCGCACGCCGAGCTACCGCACCGAGCACCTCCTCGCTACGGCGCTGGACCACCAGCCATGCCCTAGCGCCTTCTCTTCGGGTGCCCTGATGTGTAAACATCTTTCGACTTCACTGTGAACGACGGTCGGAGAGTGACATGAGAGTCTGGCGAGCCATGGGTGTTCTGGGCGTGACAGCGGGGCTGTTGCTGAGCGGATTGACCGGTACGGCGTCAGCCGCCGAACCGCAGAACTGTGCGCCCAGCGCGTCCACCCCGCTCCGGCAGTTCCGGGCGACGTGGATCTCGTCGGTGGTGAACATCGACTGGCCGTCGAAGACCGGGCTGAGCGCGGCGCAGCAGCAGACCGAGCTGGTCGGCTGGCTCGACGACGCGGTCCGGCAGCATCACAACGCGGTCGTCCTCCAGGTCCGCCCGACCGCCGACGCCTTCTGGCCGTCCAAGGTCGAGCCCTGGTCGCGATACCTGACCGGCACGCAGGGCGGAGACCCCGGGTACGACCCGCTGGCCTTCGCGGTCGCCGAGGCGCACAAGCGCAACCTCGAGCTGCACGCGTGGTTCAACCCGTACCGGCTCTCGATGGGCACCGACATCAATGCGCTCATCCCGACGCATCCGGCCCGGCAGCACCCGGACTGGGTCGTCACGTACGGCGGGAAGCTCTACTACAACCCCGGCATCCCGGCGGCCCGCAAGCTGGTCGAGGACGCGATCATGGATGCGGTCTCGAACTACGACATCGACGGCGTGCACTTCGACGACTACTTCTACCCGTACCCGGTGGCCGGTCAGGTCTTCGACGACGCCGCGACGTACGCGCAGTACGGCGGCGGCTTCTCGAACATCGCCGACTGGCGGCGGAACAACATCGACCTGCTGATCCAGGAGCTGAGCCAGAAGATGCACGCGCTCAAGCCGTGGATCAAGTTCGGCATCTCGCCGTTCGCCGTCTGGCGGAACAAGGCGACCGACCCGGAGGGCACCGACACGACGGCCGGCGTGCAGACGTACGACGACCTCGCGGCGGACACCCGGAAGTGGGTCCGCGACGAGTGGATCGACTACATCGTCCCGCAGGTGTACTGGGCCGGCGGGTTCGCGCCCGCGGACTACAACAAGATCGTGCCGTGGTGGGCGGAGCAGGTCCGCGGTACGCACGTCCACCTCTACATCGGCGAGGCGACGTACAAGGTCGGTACGTCGACGCAGTCGCCGGACTGGTCGGACCCGGCCGAGCTGAGCGACCACCTGGCGTTCGACAGCACGATCCCCGAGGTGAAGGGCAACATCTTCTTCTCCGCGAAGGACGTCCGCGCGGACCGGCTCGGTGCGACCACGCTCCTCAACAACACCTGGTACACGCGGCCGGCGCTGATCCCCGCGATGCCCGCCCTCGACTCGCGGGCGCCGCTCCCGGTGCACGCGGTCCACGCGTCGCGGACGAGTGACGGCGTACAGGTGAAGTGGTCCAGGACGTCGCAGGACACCACGTCGTACGCGATCTACCGCCGCGAGCTCCGCGGCGGCGACCTCTGCCCCGACAACGACGCCCGCAACCTCGTCGCCACCGTCCGCTCCACCGGCGCGGCTCAGTCCTACACAGACACCACAGCCACACCCGGCACGCCGTACATCTACTCCGTCACGGCCCTGGACCGCCTCGCCAACCAGAGCATCCCCATCCCCACAGTCACCACCAGCTGAGCCGCTACGGGCTCTTGAGGCCTGGTGTGGTGGTTATCTGCGTCGGGACGGGGGTGGTGGGGAACGTCGGGGTGGTGCTGGTTGGCAGCGGGCCGGTCGGGACGGGCTGGGTCGGCTGGGTCTGGCCGGGGAACTGCGTGCCCGTCGGGAAGCTGGTGGAGGGGGACGCCGGCGTCGACGGGAACCCGGGGGTCTGTGTCGGGAAGCCTGGGGTCTGGGTGGTCGGCGTGGGGAAGCCTGAGGTTGGGGTGCCTGTGGGGGACGGTGTTCTCGTGGGGAACGGGTTTGCTGGGGGCGGCGGGTAGATCTGGTAGACGCGGACGGTTCCTAGCTGGAAGCGGAGTTCGGTCAGATTGTCCAGGTTCTTCGGTGGGGCGCTGACGCGCTCGTCGAGCAGCAGCCATTGGACGCCGTACGTCGTACGCAGCGTCTCGATCAGTTGGCGGCTCGGGTTGCTGAAGACCTCGTCGTTGAGCCGCAGTTCTTCCTGGTTCCAGTACGGTCCCTGCACGCCCGCGGGGTAGGTGTCGTCGACGCGCGCGCGGTACGCCCAGCCCTCCACGAGCACGCGGCGTTCGGCGTACCCGGAGATCCAGTACGAACCCGTCTGGCAGTGCGACGCCCGCGCCTGGTGGCAGTGCACGTTCGTGGCGATCCGGTCGTTCGAGCCTGAGTTGCGACGGATGAAGCGCGCCGCATCGATCCCGCCTGGTGCGATCGACTCGTACGCCGTCAGCGGTGGGCTCGCGAACCGCCGTACGGACGCCACCGTCGGGGACACCGTCGTACCGACCAGCACTGCCACCGCGATCACAGCCCAGGTACGTCGGGAACCGCGCAGGACGAGCCCGAATACGCCGATCCCGAGCAGCGCGATCGCCAGCGCGACAGCGAGCCCCTGGCCGAAGCAGTTGGTCGAAGTGCAGGAACGAGGCGTCTGGTGCCGGCCCCAGTAGATCGCGGCGACCCCGATCGCGATCGCGACCCCGGCGATCCAGTACTGCCGGCGCTCGAGCGAACCCAGCCCCCAGGTCGCGAGCAGGACGCCGAACAGGAACCCGGTCCGCACGAAGAACAGTTGGGTGTCCCCACGATCGGCCAGCAACGACGCACCCAGCACCGCGGCCACGAATCCGAACACCAGGAACACCAGCATCGGATCCCGGGCCACCCGCCGCTTGATCAGCAACGCGCCGACCACCGGCATCACCCACCCGACGACGACCACGACCGCGATCACCGCGACCGCGGACCCACCACCCATCCGATCCGCGAGACTCTCGAACGTCGCGCCCGGATCGAACCGCACACTCGACGCCGCACCCCGCAGTACGAAGAAGAACGTCAACGTATAGGCCGCCGCAACACCGACGCCGAGCACCAGCGCACGCAGGTTCAGCCGGCCCGCACGAACCGTGAGATAGATCCAAGCGACCGCAAGCCCCGTCGCGTACACCGGCAGCGTCGTCGCCTTCGTCAACGCCAATGCGGCAACCAACACCCCCGCAGTGACAAAGAGCCGGAACAACTGAGCCCGCGTCGCGCCCGACCGCCGTCGCAAGAGCAACGTCGTCACGGCGATCAACGGCAGCAACAGCACCGTCGAGAACGCCTGTGGCGGATTCGTCAGCCCACCGAGCGAGAACGGCCCGTCCGCGAACACCCGGTCCGACACGGCCCACGGCCAAGCCACCAGATCGCCACCGGCCACCACGAGCCCGGCGGCAATCGGACCGGCGACCGCACGACCGGTCAGCAGCATCCCGACCGCGGCCGCGCCCAATACGGTCAGCAGGATCCAGGCGAACGGCGCCATCCGATGCGTCAGTACGTCGAGCGGCACGTTGGTGATCCAGTGCGTGGACGCGATGTGTTCGTACGCCGCCCAGTGGCTGGTCAGCCAGCCGCCATCGGCGTACGGGACCTTCGGCGGGAAGTGGTGCGTGACCTCGCCGGCCAGTGCGAGATTGTGCGGAGCGTCCGAGTTCGGCCGGAGCGCGTCCGACCCGTCTAGCGGGACGAGTTGCGAGCCGACCCGCACGAACCAGGCCGCCGCGACCCCGACCGCGACCATCATGCCGGCCATCGACCACCACGGCGTCGGCCGCTCCGGCAGCTTGCGACGCGGCAGCGCCCGCCACATCCCGAACGCCAGCGCCGGCATCAGCAACGCCGCGAACGGCATCTTGAACAGCATCCCGATCGGGTAGAGCAACGCCTCCACGGCCAGGCCGAACGCCGTACCCAGGATCACGTCCGCCGACAGCCAGCCGACGCCGCCGGTCAACCGCCGCCAGAACATCGTGCCCGGTACGACGATCACGATCAGCAGGTAGCCGAGGTACGCGGCCGGCATCCACGGTGGTTGCTCCTGCAACGCCACGAACCAGGCCAGTGGAAGCACCGGCAGACTCGCCCACGCCGCGGTCCGCCTACCCCGTCCGGCCGCTGTGATCATCGGAGCAGTGTATGAGTCGGACGAGACCGGATAGTGGCCGGTGAGGCGTTTACCAGCGGGAAGTTCACGTTTACACTCTGTAATCTCCCAGCCCCCGCAGTGTTCGGGAGGTTCGATGGTCGTGCAGCACATCGCCGGCCTGCCGGTGGAGGAGGTCCTGCTGGCGGCACTCGCGGCCGCGGGCCCCGTGATCGCTCTGATCGGCTGGGAGATCTCCAGCCGGATCAAACGGTTGAAGGACCGCTGGCACTCACCAACCTCGGCCTGGGCGCCGGCATCCGCCTCAGCTGAGCGTGACGGGTCCACTGCGCAGACGGTTGGTGAGTGCGGGACGTCCGGCGCTAGGCTGCGGGACTATGAGTTCGGTGGATCGGAGTCGGGTCAGGGAGTTGATGGGTGAGGTGATGACGGCCCAGGGCCGGTCATTGCCGGCCGAGGACACCGCGGACCTGCGCGAGATCGGGTTCCGGTCGCTGGACTTCTCCGAGCTGGCCCTCCGGGTGGAGGACGAACTCGGCGACGAGCTGAACTTCGATGCCCCTGGGCTGCGCCGGATCGCGACGGTCGGCGACGTACTGGACTTCATCGAGCAGCTCCAATCCGCATGAACAGCCTGCGCCGGACCACCGCGCTGATCGGCGACGACAACACCGTCGTCGTCGCCGGTCGGCGGCTGACCTGGCGGACGCTGCGCAAACTGCCGCAGCTGCCGTCGCCCGCGGCCGTCCTGGTCGACAACGGTGCCGATGCGCTCGCCGCCCTGCGGCACCATGCGGTGCACGGCACCGAGTTGCTGGTCGCGACCGAGTCCCGTGTCGACGAGCGCATGCGGGAGGAACTGGGCGAGTCCGGTTTCGCGATCGTCCTGCCCGATGGGGCAGTCACCCCCGCGAGACTGAAGCGGGTCGAGGAGTCCGGCCGGGCCTGGCTGCTCACCTCCGGCTCGACCGGCCGCCCGAAGCGCATCGGCCACACCCTGGAGTCGCTGACCACCGTCACCGCCGACCAGCCCCCGCGGACCTGGCTGCTGCCGTACTCGCCCGGGACCTACGCCTGGTGGCAGGTCGTCACGCTCTCGCTGACCCAGGCCGATCAGGGCCTGGTCGCGATCGAGCCGCACGAGCTGGACGACTGGCCGAAGATCGCCACCGAGCACGGCGTCACGGCCGCCTCGGGTACGCCGACCTTCTGGCGGCAGGCGATCTACCGGGACGCCGACACGCTCGCCGGCGTACCGCTGGAGCAGATCACGCTCGGCGGCGAGCCCGTCGACCAGGCGATCCTCGACCAGCTCCGGGAGATCTTCCCGACGACGCGGATCTCCTGGATCTACGCATCCTCGGAGGTCGGCGCCTCGATCGTGGTGCACGACGGCAAGGCCGGTTTCCCCAAGGACTGGCTGGACCGCGAGCCGCACCCGGACCGCCCGATCCTGAGCGTCGAAGGCGACGAGCTCGTCATCCGCTCACCGCACCATGGCGCCGGTCTGGTCGGCGCGGTCCACACCGGCGACCGGATCGAGTACGACGGGGACCGGGTGCTGATCACCGGCCGCCTGGACACCGACGAGATCAACGTCGGCGGGTCCAAGGTCTCGGCCGGAGTGGTCCGCAACGTGCTGATGGGCCACCCGGGCGTGTCCTGGGCGCGGGTCTTCGCCCGCAAGGCGCCGCTGGTCGGGCGGATGGTCGCGGCCGAGGTGGTCCCGAACCGGTCGCTCGGCCCGATCACGGACGCGGACCTGGTCCAGTGGTGTTCGACCCGGTTGCCGGACTACGGCGTACCGCGCCGGATCAAGTTCCTCGACCAGATCCCGCAGAAGGAAACCCTGAAGAGCGATGTCTGAAGCCCCCAGTGAAGACCGCAGTGTCGTCCCGCCGGCGTCGGTCGTGCTGGTGTCGGGCGGTTCCCGCGGTCTCGGTCTGGCGATCGTCACCGACCTGCTCGCGGCCGGTCTGAAGGTCGCCGCGTTCGCCCGTACGGTCACGCCGGAGCTGACCGTGCTCGGCGAGAAGTACCCGGACCACCTGCACTACGGCTCCGTCGACATCAATGACGGCGCCGCCGGGCAGGCGTTCGTCAAGGCGGTCGAGAGCACGCTCGGCCCGATCGATGCCTTGGTCAACAATGCGGCGATCGGCCAGGACTCGCTGCACGTCCACACCTCCGCCGATCACCTGGCCGAGATCATCCAGACGAACCTGACGTCGCCGCTGATCCTCACCCGCTACGTGCTGCGCCGGATGCTCGCGAAGGGCCTGAAGGGCCGGATCGTCAACATCACCTCGATCTGCGCGCAACGCGGCTACCCCGGCCTGGTCGCGTACTCGGCCACCAAGGGCGGGATGGACGCGGCCACCCGTTCGCTCGCGCGTGAACTCGGCGGCCGCATCCTCGCCAACGCGATCGCCCCGGGGTTCTTCGCCTCGGAGATGTCCGCGGTCCTGGGCCAGACGCAGCTAGATCAAATCGTCCGCCGCACCCCCACCGGCCACCTGACCGAGCCGGACGACGTCCTCCCGCTGGTCCGCATGCTCCTACTGGAGTACACGAACCTGAACGGCCAGGTCCTGGTCGTAGACGGAGCTGCTTCCATTTAGCGGGGGTGTGAACAGGTACTGGGGGCGGTGCCCAGGAAATAGCCTGTGCACCGCCCCCGCCACGCGGGTCCACGCCGCGCCACTGCACTCGCCGGACTCAGCCAGGCTTGATGTTCTGGTTGCGGTGGAAGACGTTGTCCGGGTCGTACTTGCGCTTGATCTCCAGGAGCTTGTCGTACTTGTCGCCGTACGCCGCGTGGATCCGGGCCGCGTCGGGTTCGGCCATGCCGTTGACGTAGCTGCCGATGTTGACCATGTGCGGCTGCATCGCGTCCCAGAACGTCCGTACCCAGGCCCGTTCCGCGTCCAGCGCCTCGAGGACCGGCGTCGTCGCGATCACGAACATCGCGTAGCGCTCGGTGCGCTGCCCGCTGAACGCGGTCGCGTCGTCCGCGGTCTCGAGGTACCCGTGGTCGAGGTGGTAGAACATCGTGACCGACAACGGCGACGTCTTCTGCGGAAACTGCTCGGTGATGACGTCGATCGCCTCGTCGGTCAGCGCCTCGAGGTACGTGCCCTTCTCGTAGTGGTACGTGCCCCACGCGTTCGCCTCGTCGAGCAGCTGCTGCACCGCGACGTACGGCATCGGCGTCGAGAACTCGAACAGCGGCGGCGTCGCACTGCGCAACCGTTCCATCGCCTCGGCGTGCTGCTCGGGCGTCCCGAACCCCACGACCACCAGGGCGTAGCCGAGCTTGAAGTGGTGCTCTTCCGGGACGAACGGTGCCGGCGGCGCGTTCAGGCAGGCGATCAGCACGTTGACCTCGCGCGGCAGCGCCGGGATCACCTCACGGGCGGCCCGGAGCATTTCGGCGCCCTGGTCCGCGCCCCAGAACGCGATGCCGTAGTTCACGATCGGCCCGGCCGGGTGCAACCGGAACTCGAACTCGGTGACCACGCCGAAGTTGCCGCCACCGCCGCGGACGGCCCAGAACAGGTCCGCGTTCTCGTCGGCCGCGGCGCGCCGGAGGCTGCCGTCCGCTGTGACGATCTGGACCGATTCCAGGTTGTCGATGCTGAGCCCGTGCAGCCGGGTCAGCAGCCCCATGCCGCCGCCGAGCGTCAGCCCGGCGACTCCCGTGTGGCTCACGACGCCGGCCGGTGCGGCGAGACCGTACTCCTGGGTCGCGGCGTCGAGATCCCCGAGCAGCGCACCACCGGCCGCGCGCGCCCGGCGGGCCTCGGGATCCACCGACACCTGGTTCAGCAGGCTCAGATCGATCATCAGCCCGTCGTCCACCGACGACAGTCCGGCCATGCTGTGCCCACCCCCGCGGACGGCGATCTCGAGCCCCTCGGCCACTGCGTAGCGGACGGCGGCCTGCACATCCGCAGCCGACCGCGGCCGCACGATCACTGCCGGGCGCCGGTCGTGCTCGGCGTTCCAGAGCCGCCGCGCCTCGTCGTACCCCTCTTCGCCGGGACGCAGTGCAGGCCCCTCCAGGGCTGCGCGTAAGGCGTCGAATCCGGTTTCCGCAAGCTGAGTCATTGCTTCCCCTCCCCGATGTGTTGTCGTCAGGCTAGGTGCCCGACCCCCTGTTGACAGCGGCCTTTCGTGCAGACCTTCGGGCGCTGTCTCCAGTCAGCCTCCAGAATCAAGGGTTTGTCCACAAGGGACCGGATTCCCGTTTGGGCGGGAACTTCGGTGGGTGTCAGACTCGACGGCGTGAGTGACCAGGAAATCCTGCGGCTGTTACCGATCACGGCTGCTGTCGTTGCCGTGCGCGACGATCGCGCCGACGCGCACCTTGCCCAGCTGGGTGCGTACGACGAGCGCGACCAGGCGCAGGTGGATCGTTGCGTGCAGGCGTTCCTCTCCGGTCTGCTTCGCACCGCGTGGGAGCGCGGCTGGGCGCCGGCCGACGTGGTTCAGCACGGCCGTCGCACGCTGGATGCCGGCGTCGAGCCGTTGCTGCTGGCCGCGATCTCGGCCGAACACCATGGTTACCGACCCGCCACGATCGACCCTCGCTGGCTCGGCCAACTGGAAGAGCTCGGCGTGCCGCAGCCCTTCACCGAGCTGAGCCTGACCGCCTGGGCGGCAGTCGCCCGCGTCGGCCGCTACCTCACGCTGCATCACGCCCTGTCCCTGGCCGGGTTCCTCCAGGCCCTGCCGGTCCTGGCCCGGCTCTACCCCTTACCCGGTACGACGGTCCGCCGAGCGCAGTCCGCCGTACCGGCGAACGGGAAGATGCTCGCGCGGATCCGCAACCTGCTCGCGAAGGCGGAGGCGACCGAGTTCCCGGAGGAGGCGGAGGCGCTGTCCGGGAAGGCGCAGGAATTGATGGCCAAGTTCTCTCTGGACAGTGCCCTCCTGGAGGCGGAGGTGGAGATCCCGGACGATTCCGCGGGCCGCCGGCTGTGGGTCGAGACGCCGTATGTGTCGGCCAAGGCGCAGCTGGTCGGCGCGGTCGCCGCGGCGAATCGGTGCCGCACTGTCGTGATCGAGGACCTGGCCGTCGTCACCATCGTCGGCGCCGAGGTGGATCTGCAGCATACCGAGATCCTCAGCACCTCCCTGCTGGTGCAGGCGAACCGGGCGATGCTTGCCGCCGGCAAACACATCGGCCATCGGGGCGAGTCGCGGACGCGATCGTTCCGGCAGTCGTTCCTGATGGCCTATGCGCAGCGGATCGGCGAGCGGCTCGAGCAGACCGCCGCCGCGACCCAGGCCGCCGTACCGGAAGCGGCTGCGGACCGTCTGCTGCCGGTGCTGGCCAAGCGCGAGGAGCAGGTCGACGCGTTGTTCGCCCAGCTGTTCCCGAACACGACCACCCGGCGCACCCGCATCACCAACGCCGCCGGGTGGAACGCGGGTGTGACCGCTGCCGACCAGGCGCAACTCGAGGCCCGCCGGCAGGTACGCCGGTGAGGATCGAGCAGACTGCGATTCCCGGCGTGCTGCGGATCGCGCTGGAGGTCCAGCCGAACGACGACGGATGGTTCAAGGAGAACTTCCACCGCGAGAAGCTGGCCGCGCTCGGGATGGAGGTGGTGCAGCACAACGTCGCGTACTTCGAAGCGGCCGGGATCGTCCGCGGGATCCACGCGGAACCCTGGGACAAGTACCTGTCGCCGTCGTCCGGCCGGGTGTTCGCTGCGATCGTCGACCTCCGCCCCGGCGACGGCTTCGGCCAGGTGGAGACGTTCGAACTCGGTACGTCGGACGCGCTCTACGTGCCCCGCGGCGTCGGGAACTCGTTTTGCACGTTGACGCCGCACACGACGTACAACTTCCTGGTGAACGAGCACTGGTCGCCGGAGCGGATCACCGTGGACCTGTTCGATCCGGAACTGGCGATCGCGTGGCCGCTCGAGCAGCTGAAGTTCACCGAGCGGGACGCAGCTAACCCTTCGCTGGAGCAGCTGAGACAGCAGCTGGCCTGAGCCCGCAGAGCACGATGTCGAGCAGGCGGTTGGCCTGCTCCGGCTCGATGTCGCGGCCCATGTTGATGCCGCCGACCAGCCGCATCACGTCCATCAGCTCGAGCTCCGGCCGGACGTCGCCGGCCGCCTTCGCCTTGTCCAGCAGGAGTTTCCCGGCGTCCTGAACGTTCACCTTGCACGCCTGGAAGAACGGCGAATCCTTGCCTAGCGCAACGGTCAGCTCGCTGGCCAGGCTGCCCTTGGACAGCCCGTACCCGAGGAAGCTGCGCAGCCACGCCGCCAGTGCATCGAACGGCTCCAGCTCTCGGTCGAAGTCGTACGCACGGTCGCAGACGGACTGGATCTCCTCGACGTAGACCGCCTCGAGCAGGGCTGTCCGGTTCGGGAAGCGGCGGTAGAGCGTGCCGATGCCGACGCCGGCGCGACGGGCGATCTCCTCCAGTGAGGTGTCGGTGCCGTGCTCCGCGAACGTCTCCCGGGCGGCCGTCACCAGGCGGTCGTAGTTCCGGGCCGCGTCCGCACGGGTCGGCCGCGAACACGGCAGGGGTTGCGGCGCCATCCAGCCTCCTCGCAAGGGTTCGCCAACAATATAACTTGCAAAGCGGAGGATGCCTCCGTATTGTATCCGGAGGAGCGCTCCGCTTTTCCTGTCACAACTGTAGCCCCTCAGGGGTAAGGAGCAATATGTCGGCAACATCAACGGCGCCAGGCGCCGGCTCCGGCGCGCCTGCCCGGCGTCCGGGGGTAGTTCTCGCGGTCATCCTGGTCACCCAGTTGATGGTCATTCTCGACGGCACCGTGGTGAACATCGCGATGCCGCACATCCAGCAGGCCCTGCACTTCAGCCCGTCCAGCCTGTCGTGGGTGCAGAACGCCTACGCGCTCGCGTTCGGTGGCCTGCTCCTGCTCGGTGCGCGCGCCGGCGACCTGCTCGGCCGCCGCCGCGTGTTCATCACCGGTGTCACCGTCTTCACGCTCGCCTCGCTGCTCGGCGGGCTCGCACCGAACGCCGAGCTGCTGCTCGCTGCTCGCGTCCTGCAGGGCATCGGCGGTGCCATCGCGGCTCCGGCTGCTCTGACCCTGCTCATGCTCACGTACCGCGAAGGTCCGGAGCGGATGAAGGCACTCGGCTACTACAGCCTGGTGTCCTCCGGTGGTGGCAGTGTCGGCCTGGTTCTCGGCGGCATGCTGACCGAATGGGTGTCCTGGCGCTGGGGTCTGTTCGTCAACGTCCCGATCGGTATCGCGCTGGTCTTCGCGGCTCGCCGGGTACTGACCGAGACCGAGCCGGAGACGGGCCGTTTCGACGTGGCCGGTGCGCTCACCTCGACGCTCGGCATCACCTCCCTGGTGTTCGGATTCATCAGGGTCGCCGAGAAGGGCTGGTCCTCGCCCGAGGTGCTGGCGGCGTTCGCGGTCGGTGTCGTGCTGCTGGTCGCGTTCGTGCTCATCGAACGCCGCGTCAGCCACCCGATCGTTCCACTGCGGCTGTTCCGGTCGCCGGTGCGCTCAGCGTCGTACCTGACGATGCTGCTGGTGGTCGGGACGATGTTCGGGATGTTCTTCTTCCTCACGCAGTACCTGCAGGGCGTGCTCGCGCTGAGCCCGCTCACCGCCGGACTGGCGTTCCTGCCGATGACCGGTCTGCTGTTCACCGCCTCGCGGATCGTGCCGAAGCTGGTCGCCCGGATCGACGGCGGCAAACTGCTGCTCGCCGGGGCCACGCTGGTCACGCTCGGCACGGTCTGGCTGACGCAGCTGGGTCCGCACAGCACCTACCTGCACGACGTGGTCGGGCCGCTGCTGCTGTTCGGTGCGGGCGCCGGGATGCTCTTCATCCCGCTGGTCGGCCGGGCCATCGCGGGGGTCGCACCGGAGGACTCGGGGGCCGCGTCCGGCATGCTGAACGTGGTCCAGCAGGTCGGCGGCGCGCTCGGCCTGGGCATCCTGGTCACGATCTTCGGTACGGCGAGCCGCAACTCGACGTCGACGATTCCCCGGGAGGTGCTGGTCGACGGCGTGCACGCCGCGTTCGTCGGAGCCCTCGTCTACGCGGCGGTGAGCCTGGCGATGATCGTGCTCACGGTCCAGCCGTGGAAGTGGTTCCGCAGCGCGCCGGAGCCGGTCGAGGCCCCGGCCGTCGCGGACTCACACGTCTGACGGGATGGGCAGCGCGTAGCTGGTGAACTTGTTGTGAGTGGTGAAACCGAGGTTCTCGTACAGGCCGAGCGCACCGGTCGGGTTGTCGGCGTCGACGCCGAGCGCAGCCCGCTGGTAGCCGGCCTGTGCGGCCTCGGTCAGCACCTTCGCGATGGTTCCGCGGGCCAGCCCACGGCCGCGGTACGCGCGCCGCGTGCCGACCTGGCCGATGTACAGCTGCCGTACGCCGGTCGCCTCGGTGTCCGCCTCCCACTCGTAGCCGGTGACGTACGCCGCGACGGTGTCGCCATCCAGCACCAGGTACGACTGCGCGCCGCGGAACGCCCGCGATCGGACGTTCCGGGACCGCCAGAGCTCCGGGTCCGGCGGCGCCCATCCCCAGTGGTCGGAGAACGCCTCGAAGTGGGCCAGCCGCAGTGCCTCCTCGTACGCCGGGTCGTACGACGTCAGCCGCAGTCCGTCGGGGACCGTCGCCTCGGGCACCGGCTGGTCGAGCGGCCGCCGCATGTCGAAGAAGAACCGCTCGGCCTTGAAGCCCAGGCTGTCCAGCAAGCTGGTCGCGCTGATGTTGTTGCCGGCCGCTCCGGCGCCGACCTGGCCGGGAAAGTCCGGGTGGGTGGCGGCGTGCAGTTCGCCGGCGCGCTGGATCAACCAGCGCATCAGCAACGTACCCAGGCCGCGCCGACGCCACTCCGGGTGGATGATGCCGCCGACCTGCACCCGGTCGATGTCCACCACGGACACCGAGACGTGAGCGGTGCCGTAGCCGATCATCCGGTCGTCGGCCCACACGCTGATACTGTTGCGAGGTAGGTCGAGGTTCGGGCGGCCCAGCTGTTCAGCGAGATCCTCCACGCTGAAGTTCTCGCCCTCCTGGTCAACCTTCTCCGTGGCGGCCTTCAACGCCGCCCACGCCTCGACGTCGCCCTGCTCCATCGGGCGCGCCTTGATCCCGTCCGGCCAATTCATGCGTCGAAGGTACGGCGTAGGCGTGTCAGTAGCACCCCAATTACCGGGTGAGTTGCTCCGCCAGCCAGCGCACCGCCATCGGGTAGCGGTACTCGATGCCGCCGTGCGTGCCCTCGAACAGCTCGAAGTGGATCCGATCGTCCGCGAGGCCGGCTTCCCGCGCGGCGCGGTGGAACGCGGTGGCGCCGAGGTCCAGGTAGTACTCGTCCTGCCTGCCCGCGTCGATCCACACCGCACGCAGCGATCGCAGCGCGTCGGCGTACTGCGGCGCCTTCACCATCTCGACCGGGTCGCGGGACAGCCAGCGCGCCCAGACCTCCGGGACGATCGCGCCGAGGTCGTCGAACGGCAGTCGTACGGTGCCGTCGGCCTCAGCGGAGTACGCCGACGCGTAGCCGTACATCTCCAGCAGGTGCAGGTCCTCGCTGGTGGTCCGCCCGGTCTTCGTCGCGAGCACCTCGAAGTACTTCTCGTAGCTGCCGTCGTACTTGTCCCGCAGCGTCCGCGCGCGCTCCGGGAACTCCGGCCGGTAGCAGACGTCGAAGAGCGCATCCCCGGCGTGCGTAGCGAGCGCACCGAACACGTCCGGCCGCAGCAGCGGCGTCACCATCGCGGTGTAGCCACCGCTCGACTTGCCGGTCACCGCACGGTGGTCGCGGTCGGGGATCGTCCGGTACGTCGCGTCGACCCACGGCACGATCTCGTCGCACAAGTACGACTGGTACTGCCCGGTCCCGGGGGAATCGAGGCACTGGCTGCCGCCGTACCGCGTCCACGAGTCGACGAACACCACGACGGCCCGCGGCACGCTCTCGTCCTGGAACATCGCGTCCAGCAGTTCCGGGTACGGCTGCCGGAAGGGGACCCGGTTGAACCACATGCCGACGTGGCCGGTGTAGCCCATCGTCACGTAGATCGCCGGGTACCTGTCCTCCGAGTCGTCGTACCCGGGCGGCAGGTACACCAGCACCGGCCGCTCGTGCGGATCGCCCAGCGGGTTCCCGCGGAGCAACTCACTGGTGTACGTCGTCTGGTCCAGGCGCCCTTTGAACTCGGCCGACCACGGCAGCATGGGTCCTCCAGTCACTCACATCGCGTCAGGGGCCTCGATCCCGAGCAGGCCGAGTCCATCCTGCAACACCGTCCGGGTCGCGGCGCAGAGGGCAATCCGGCTTGCTCTGGTCGCACCGTCACTGCTCAGCACCGGGCACTGCTCGTAGAAGGTCGAGAGGGCGGACGCGACGTCGTACAGGTAGGTGCAGAGTCTGTGCGGCTGGAGCGTCTCGGCGACCTGTTGGACGGTGGCGGCGAAGCCCGTGAGGAGGAGGGCCAGCCGTTGTTCTGCTGGGTCGTTCAGCTCCGTGACTTCGCTGCTTGTGTCGGTCTTGGAGAGAAGTCTCGTGAGCCGGGCGTGCGCGTACTGGAGGTACGGGCCGGTGTTGCCGGTCATCGCGACCATCCGGTCCAGGTCGAACACGTAGTCGTTGCCCCGGTCACTCGACAGGTCTGCGTACTTGACCGCGCCGATCCCCACGGCCCGTGCGGTCGCGGCCCGGTCGACACCCTCCCGCCCGGCCAGCAGCGCGTCGGCGCGGGCGACCGCGCTCTCCAGCAGGTCGACGAGCTTGATGGTGCCGCCTTCCCTTGTTTTGAAGGGCTTTCCGTTCGGCCCGAGTACGGTGCCGAAGGAAACGTGTTCCGCCGGCACGGTCTCCGGCAGCCAGCCCGCGGTCCGCGCGAGCGTGAAGATCATGTCGAAGTGCAGCGCTTGCCGGTGGTCCACGACGTACACGATCCGGTCCGCGTGCAACGTGCCCACCCGATGCCGTACGGCGGCCAGGTCGGTCGCGCTGTAACCGAAGCCGCCGTCGGACTTCCGCACGATCACCGGCAGCGGATCGCCGTCGCGGCCGAGGAATCCCGGGAGGAACGCGCACATCGCGCCGTCGGACTCGGTCAGCAAGCCGTCCAACTCCGCCACTACTCGGGGCAGGTCGTCGTTGTACGCGCTCTCGCCGACCACGTCTTGTCTGGTCAGCGCCGATCCGAGCAACGCGTACACCTTGTCGAAGTCGTCCAGCGACACGTCGACCATGTGCCGCCACATCGCCCGCGTCTCCGGATCGCCCGACTGCAACGCGACGACCCGCAGCCGCGCTGTGTCGGCAAAGGTGCCGTCAGCATCGAAGTGCTTCCGGCTCCGCTCGTAAAGATGCTGCAATCCCTTCAGATCAAGGGATTCCGCGGCGATCCCTTCCTCGAGCAGCTGCTCGATCATCATCCCGTACTGCGTGCCCCAGTCGCCGACATGGTTCTGCCGGACCACGTCGTACCCGGCGAACTCGAGCACGTTGCACAACGCGTCGCCGATCACCGTCGACCGCAGATGGCCGACGTGCATCTGCTTCGCGACGTTGGGCTGCGAGTAGTCGACGACGACCCGTTGACCGTTGCCGGTAAAGGATTCCGGCTCGTTGACCGCCTTGGCGAGTGTGGATGGCAGCAGCGTCAGGTTGATGAACCCAGGTCCGGCGATGGACGGCTTCTCGCAGAGATCCTCGAGCTGCAGAGCGCCGACCAGGCGCGCGGCAACCTCCCGCGGCGGCAGGCCGAGGGCGTTGCCGATCCGGAGCGCGAGATTGCTCTGGTAGTGGCCGAACTCGGGCTTGGTGCTCGACCGCAGCTCGGGATCGTACGACGTACCGAACGCGGCCGCGGCGGCAGCGGACAGTCTGGTGGACAGGACAGGCAGAACTGCGGACATGACGTGGTCCTTTGATACAGACGCGACTGGAACAGGCTGAGGTGTTCAGACAGTGCGTCGTCGTCGCAGGCTGAAGCGCACGCGCCGGGCGTGGACAGTCTTCAGGCTGATCGACATGTCAGCCATTATGCACGAAGTACGCCGACGGTGCCGGTGACCGATCGGCCGGCGGCACGATCGCCGGTACGTCGGTCTCGCCCAGGAACACCCGCCGTACGACGCGTTCCGCCGCGCGCCCGTCGTCGAACTCGCAGAACTTCTCCCGGTACAGGTGCCGGTGCTTGGCTGCCTCGGGCGCCGCGAACGTGCCGTTCCGGAGCGCGGCGTACAGCTCCTCGGCGGACCGCGCCACCACGCCGGGCGGGAACTCGGCGACATCGAAGTACGTGCCACACCGGCTGCTCTCGTCCAGGTGCAGCAGGATCGGCCGGTCGAGGTTGGCATAGTCGAAGATGACCGACGAGTAGTCGGAGATCAGTACGTCGGCCGCGAGCATCAGGTCCTCGATCCGCGGATGCTCCGACGCGACCAGGACGCGTGCGTGCTCGCCCGCCGCGGCCGCCAGTTGGCGCAGGTCGACCCGGTCGGGGACCGTCGGCGCGTAGAGGATCACCAGGTGCGAGTCGTCGTACCCGAAGCCGGCCCGGATCGCCCGGACCTCGTCGAGCGTCGCCGTCAGCAGGCGGTCGTTGCGCGGGTACCCGTACTCGAGCTCCTCGAAGTACGCCGGATAGGTGCGCTCCCAGATCTCCGACGAGTACCTGCTCGAGGAGAGGTTGAAGTCCCAGCGGTCGACCTCGCGCATCACCTCGTCCATGCCCTCGTCCGCCAACGTCACGGTCTTCAGCGGCGTACCGTGCTGGGTCTGCAGGTGGATCTGTCCCTCGCGCTTGTCCAGGTTCTTCGGCCAGTTCATGTTGCTGACGAAGTACGTCGCCTTGCCGAGCAGCTTCTCGTACGCCGGGGAGTCCGCGACGACGTACTCGACGCCCTCCGGGATCGCGCCGATGTGCTCGTTGTCGACGACCCAGACCCCGCGCAGGTGCGGCGCCAACTCGGCCGCCTTCTCGTAGATCGCGCGCGGGTTGCAGGCGTACTGCTTGAACCAGTAGGCGGCGTAGGCGACCAGGTTCGGGTCGAGCTTGCCGCGCCGCAGCAGCTTGCCGACCGTCCTGCCCGCACTCGGGACCTGCAGCATCCGCGCGCTCAGCTTGAGCGTCGAGTAGGTCGCGTAGTCGTCGTGGATGAGCAGCCAGCGCTTGAACCCGCGGGCGGTCCGGTCGGCGGCGTACCCCTCCGGCTTCCAGCGCTTGGCGAAGGCGTGCGCCGCGTGGAAGAACTCGGCCCGGTCGTCGGTGTCGATCCGCTCGGGCTTGGCGAGTACGGCGATGATGTGGTCCAGCGACCGATCGAACGCGAACCGGCGCCAGCCGGCCAGCTCCGGGTCGGACTGGATGAACGCGTGCACCCGGTCGTACTGGTCGAAGATGTCCCACTGCCGGCGGCCGCTGGTGGCGTGGATGTTGCCGCCGGTCCGGTGCTGCCGGTAGTGCACGACGACCCGGTCGAGGGTGGCGATCCGCTCCGCGGTCAGCATCGTCGAGTAGGTCCAGGGCGCGTCCTCGTAGAAGCCGCTCGTGAACGCGAAGCCGTGCCGGTTGAGGAACTGGCGGCGGTAGGCCTTGTTCCAGACAACCTCGAGGAAGGTCAGGAAGATCGGCCGCTCGGCCGCCGTGAACACCCCGGCGCCCTCGCGCGCGAGAGCGTCGTGCCGCTGGCTGCCCATCACCCGGCCGTCCCAGAAAACTCGCTCGTAGTCGAACAGCACGATGTCCGGCTTGCTGGTGTCGTCGATCCGCTTGGAGATCGCCGCCAGGGATCCCGGCGAGTAGGTGTCGTCGGCGTCCAGGAACAGCACGTACTCGCCGCGGCACTCTTTCAGCCCGGCGTTGCGGGCCAGTCCGAGGCCGACGTTCTCGTCCAGGTGCAGCGCCCGGACCCGCGCGTCCGCGGCGGCGTACTCGTCCAGGATCCGGCCGGAGCCGTCCGGATCCGCGTCGTCCACCCCGATCACCTCGAAGTCGGTGAACGACTGCCCGAGCACCGAGTCCAGGCACGGCCGCAGCCAGGCCCGCGAGGCATGGCAGGGGACCACGATGCTGAACCTGGGGACGGTGCCGAGCGCCATGCCTAGTCATCCTAGGGTGCAGCTATGAGTACTGATGTGTTCGAGCCACTGGCCGGTCTGGAGGGGGTCGGTTCGGCGGCGCGCGCGGCCCGGGACGCGGTCGACGTACTGCTCCGGGATCGCGGTCTGCGCCGGGTCGGTTCGGACATGACCGCCGAGGCCCTGCTGCGCGGCGCGCACGCCTCCGCGGCGCTGGCCGGCAGCACCTCCACGCCGGACGACGTACGCCGGGGTTCCGCCGACGGACTGGCCTCCGGCGCGGTCCGGATGACCAGTGAGCTGATGATGCTCGCGCCACAGGTGGACAAGGCCCCGGTGCAGGTCTGGACCAGACTGCACCAGTTGGCCGCGGCCGATCTGGTCGGAGAAGACCAGCTGGGCCATCTCCGAACCGGTGCGGAACCCGTGCCGGACGACATCCCGGGGTTGCCGCCGGCGCCGGGTGCCGACGAGATGTGGGAGCGGTTGAGCGCTCTCGCGCAGAACCTGACCAGGCCGACCAAGGCGCCCGGTCTCGTCGTCGCGGCGATCGTGCACGCCGAGCTCGCCGTACTGCGGCCCTTCCCGGCGGCCAACGGACTGGTTGCCCGGGCCGCCGAGCGACTGCTGTTGGTTGCCCGAGGCATCGACCCGGTGGCGGTCACGGTGCCGGAGGGTGGTCACTATGTGTTGCGGGCGACCTATGCTTCGGGTCTCACCGACTACACAGCGCAAGGATTGACCGGGGTTCGTGATTGGTTGCTGCGGTCCTGCGAGGCGGTGACAAAAGGTGCCGAGCTGTCGCCGCTGGCTCCCTGACGCCCCTTGCGTGAACGTGCGAACGGCGCTCTCGAGTGAGAACGCCGTCGCTGGCACGTTGCCCTGGTTACCATGCGTGCACCTGTTTGCCGCCACAGGACTGGGCCTGGGTCGCGCTGCCCGTTTGGGATGGGCTGGTCGCCGCGTGGGTGCCGGGGTGCCGTGCAATCTCTACCGGATCCGGAGATCCTTTGTGCTTCCTTTGTACTCCTGAAACCCCTTTCTGGGAAGGGGATGCGGCGTCTTCATGGAGTTGAGAACAATGAAGCTACCTTCAGCTTTCAGCTGGTGCGGGATCGCCGGCGGGAGGCCAGCAGCAGGGCTCCGGCGGCGATCGCCGCGACCAGACCGGCGGCCAGCGCGGGCCGTCGTACGGCGGGGAATCGGGGCTGCTCGCCGGGCTCCGCGAACTCCAGGACGGGCCAGCCGCGCTCGACCGCGAGCCGGCGCAACGCCTTGTCCGGGTTGACCGCGTGCGGGTGCCCGACGGCGGCCAGCAGCGGCTCGTCGGTGATCGAGTCCGAGTACCCGTAGGAGGTCGCGAGGTCGTAGCCCTCGGTCGCGGCCAGGGCCTCCATCGCGGTCACTTTGTACGGGCCGTAAGCGTATTCGGCGATCTCGCCGGTGTACTTGCCGTCGGCAACGACCATCCGGGTGGCGATCACCCGGTCGGCACCGAGCATCTCGCCGATCGGCTCCACCACCTCGGCGCCGGACGACGACACGATCACCACGTCCCGGCCGGCCGCGTGGTGCTGCGCGATCAGCTCCACCGCCTCGGTGTGGATCATCGGGCGGACGATGTGCTCAAGGGTGTCGGCGACGATCGCCTGCACCGTCGCGACGTCCCAGCCGGCGCACATCGCGGAGATGTACTCCCGCATCCGCTCCATCTGGTCGTGGTCCGCGCCGCCGAGCAGGTAGACGAACTGGGCGTAGGCGCTGCGCAGTACGGTCCGGCGGTTGATCAGGCCGCCGGCGTAGAACGGCCGCGAGAACGCCAGCGTGCTCGAGCGCGCCAGAATGGTCTTGTCCAGATCGAAAAAGGCCGCCGATCGAGCCGTCCCAGGATGCGCCATGCAGTCGAGGATAGGCAGTCGGGAGAAACGCGGGGGGACCCGGGCTTTTGCGTGGGCCGGTATCCCGTTAGACTGATGAGCAGTGTGACAGTGACACTGGCTGTGAACGCCCTGTCGGGCGGGACCAGCGCCTGGGCAACACCGATTCGGTTGAAATCGAACTGAGATGTGTGAAGCCCGACCTCGGGGGGTACAAACCCCCTGACAGTGGCAGACTGTCGCCTCCTGAACGGCCCCCGGCTCCTCCCCCCGAGCCCGTGGCCGAAGACGGCCCCCGGTCACCCCCCCGCCGGGGGCCGTCGCCTTTCTCCGTTCAGCCAAGTCAGCGTAAAGATTCTCGCTTTCTGCGCGTGAGAGCGTTCCCACTTTATGCAGGGTCTTGACAATGTAATTGCCTGGTCACACTTTGTAGAGCATGAAACCGCCTGCACACCGCCCCCAGGCAGCGGTCGTCATCAGCCTGCTCGCCGTTGTCATGGCCTTCCTGGTCCCCGGTTCGGCCTCCGCGGCCACCAATCTCGTCACGAACGCCGGCTTCGAGTCCGGCACGCTCTCCGGCTGGTCCTGTCCGGCCGGCGGCGTCACGACGTCCGCGCCGCACTCCGGTTCGTACGCCCTGTCGGCGACGCCGAGCGGCAATGACATCGCGAAGTGCTCCCAGTCGATAGCGGTCCAGCCCAATACGGCGTACACGCTGTCGGCCTGGGTGAAGGGATCGAACGTCTACCTCGGTGTGGACGGTGGTCCGTCGACGTGGACGACCAGTTCCGGCTGGAGCCAGTTGACCGTCCCGTTCACCTCCACCGGTACTTCGGTGACGATCTACGTGCACAGTTGGTACGCGCTCCCGGCGTACCAGGCCGATGACGTCGTACTGGACGGACCTGGCGGGACGCAGGACACCACGCCGCCGTCGACCCCGGGTGGTCTGGCGGTCGGCAGCCCGACCTCGAGCTCGCTGCAGCTGACTTGGTCCGCCGCGTCCGACGCGAACGGCATCGACCACTACGATGTCGTCCGGGGGACCGGAGCCGCGCAGAGCGTCGGCAACGTGACCAGCTGGACCGCTACGGGTCTCTCGGCTGCGACGACGTACACGTTCAAGGTTCGGGCGTGTGATCCGAGCGGCAACTGCTCGCCGTACGGCGCAACCGTGTCAGGCACCACCTCCGACGGCGGCACCAACCCGCCGGCCGCGCTGCCTGCTCATGTGCTCACCGGGTACTGGCAGAACTTCAACAACGGTGCGACGGTGCAGAAGATCTCCGACGTGCCGGCGGCGTACGACCTGATCGCGGTGGCGTTCGCGGACGCCGACGCGTCGAAGCCGGGCGGCATCACGTTCAACCTGGACAGCGCCGGACTCGGTGGGTACACGGTCGCGCAGTTCAAGGCGGACATCGCGGCGAAGCAGGCGGCCGGCAAGAAAGTCATCCTGTCCGTCGGCGGTCAGAACGGCACTGTCTCGGTCGCCGACCCGACAGCGGCGGCCAACTTCGCGTCGAGCGCTCTCTCGGTGCTGCGCTCGTACGGCTTCGACGGGATCGACATCGACCTGGAGAACGGAGTCAACGCGCAGTACATGGGTCAGGCGCTGCGCAGCCTGCAGAGCCAGTTCGGCAGCGGGCTGGTGATCACCATGGCGCCGCAGACGATCGACATGCAGAGCACGTCGTTCGAGTACTTCAAGCTCGCGCTGGCGATCAAGGACATCCTGACCATCGTCAACGTGCAGTACTACAACTCGGGATCCATGAACGGCTGCGACGGCCAGGTGTACTCGCAGGGCTCGGTCGACTTCATCACCGCCCAGGCCTGCATCATGCTGCAGGGCGGCCTGCGTCCCGACCAGGTCGGACTCGGCCTCCCGGCATCGTCGAGCGCGGCCGGAAGCGGGTACGTCGCGCCGTCGGTCGTCAACAATGCGCTGGACTGCCTGACCAAGGGCACCGGGTGCGGCAACTACAAGCCGAGCTCTCCGTGGCCGTCGCTGCGCGGTGCGATGACCTGGTCGACCAACTGGGACGCCTCGAACGGCAACCAGTTCGCGACCCAGGTCGGCGGCCACGTGCACGCCCTGCCCTGATCATGCACAGCTATCGACCGGCTCCCCTGCTGGAGGCGCTCGGTGTCTGCTCGGAGGACGAGCAGCTCTACCGGGCGCTTCTGGCCCGCCCGGAGTCCACAGCGACCTCTCTGGCTTTGTCAGTGGAGTGGCCGGCCAATCGCGTCGGCCGCCACCTCAGGTCCCTACTGTCCCTCGGCCTGGCGTCCCGGACGCCAGGCCGGCCCGCCCGCTACGTGCCCGCCGTACCGGAGGCTGCGGTCGAGCTACTCGCGCTGCGGAAGCAGGCGGCGATCGTGGAGGCCCGCCTGGGTGCTGCGGCGCTGACGGCCGAGTTCAGGAAGCCGGACGCGTTCACGGTCATCCGTGGTGCCGAGGCGATCGCCCAGCGGTTCTACCAGGCACAGCAGTGCGCGCGGGACGAAGTACTCGTGCTGGACCGGTTGCCGTACGCCGTATTCGCCGCTCACGGGGTGACCTACCGCACGATCTACGACATGGCGTCGCTGTCCGAGCCTGGCGATCTGGTCGCTGCCCGATCGTCGGGCTGCTGCCGGATGCTGCGCGACGTACCGCTCAAGCTGATGGTCGTCGACCGCCGCACCGCGCTCCTCCCGACCGGGCCGGACGTCGTCGTCGAGCTAGGACCGTCGAGTCTCCTGGACGCCCTACTCCGTCTGTTCGACCTGCTGTGGCGACAGGCCAGCCCACTGACCCCATCGGTCTCCGACGGCCCACTCACGTCGGACGACCAGCAGCTCTTGTCGCTGGCCGCCGCCGGGCTGACAGACCAAGCCATCGCCCGCCGCCTGGGCGTCGCCCAACGAACCGTCGAACGCCGAATGCAACGCATCCTTAAAGCCCTGGACGCCACCACCCGCTTCCAAGCCGGCCTCCGCGCCGGACAACAGGGGCTGCTTGTCTAGTCGGTGACGTCAGCAACCGTGGCATTCAGAGCTTTGGTGAGGGCCCCGGCGTCGACAGTGATCCCGACGCCGTGGTCACCACCTCCGATCGAGATGGTGCCGGTGATCCGCTCGTCCGCGATCACCGGCCAGTCGCGCGTGCTCCCGAGCGGCGTGATCGTCCCGCGGACGTATCCGGTGACGTCGAACGCAGTGTCCTTGTCCGGCATCGAGATCCGGTTCACGCCGAGCAGCGCCCGCAGCTTCGGCCACGCGATCTCGCGGTCACCCGGCACCAGTACGAACCGGTAGTCGTCGTCGGACAGCCGCACCACGATCGTCTTGATCAGCCGCGCCGGCTCGATACCGCGTGCCGCCGCGGCCTCCTCCAGCGAGTTCGCCCGGCCATGCCTGGTCACCTCGTAGGTGAGCCCCAACTGATCAGCCGCATCGGTCGCTTTGGTCACTCGCCTAGTTTCGCACCCGGCTCGGAACGTTCCTCAGCAGCAGCGCGAGCACCAGGGTCACGAGGAACAGCGCTCCGGCCTCGGCCGCCACTCCAGTCCAGCCCGCGCGGCTCCACGCCGTACCTGCAAGGCCCCCGAACACCGAGGACCCCAGGTAGAACGAGAAGAGGTACATGCTCGACGCCTGGCCGGTTCCGACCCCGCTTGCGTGCGCCCGGGCCGGTACCCAGCCGCTGGCGACCCCGTGCACCGCAAAGAAGCCGGTGGTCATCACAGCCAGCCCCAGCACGATCAGCGGCAGCGGAGCCGCCAGAGTGATCGCCACACCGGCCAGCGTGATCAGGCACCCGACCGGCACCACGGCCCGCCGCCCGTACCGATCCGCCAGCGTCCCAGCCGTAGCAGACCCGACTGACCCGAGGAGATAGACACAGAAGACCAGTCCGGCCGCACCGGCGCTCAGCTCGTACGGCGAACCGGACAGCCGGAAGACTGCCCCGTTGTAGACAGCCACGAACGCGCCGACCGCAGTCGCAGCGATCCCGTACAGCGCGAGCAGCGCCGGGTCTCGCAGTACGCGGAAGAGGTCATGTGGTCGCGCAGGGCTGGGGTGGAAGTTCCGCGACGCAGGCAGCAGCAGCCAGACAACGGCCGCGCACAGTACGCCGACGACGGCGATCCCGCCGGTCGCGAACCGCCACCCGCCGACGTCCGACAACCCGCCTGCGATGAGGCGTCCCGCCATACCGCCAACCGCCGTACCCGCGATGTAGAGGCCGCTGGCGCGGGCGTGGCTGTCGTGGTGCACCTCTTCGCGTAGATACGCCATAGCGACCGCCGGGAGCCCGGCCATCGCGATCCCTTGCAGACCGCGCAGCGCGAGCAGCAGGTGCCACGTCGGCGCGAACGCACTCAGCAGCGCGAACACCGACGTCGCAGCGACCGACCAGCGCATCAGATTGGTCCGGCCGAGCACCTCGGACGCCGGACCGGCGATCAGCAACGCCAGACCGAGCCCGAAGGTCGCGAACGACACGCTGAACGCGCTCTGGCTGGGCGAGACGTGGAAGGCGTCGACCAGCTCGGGCAGCAGCGGCTGCGTGCTGTAGAGCAGTGCGAACGTCGCCAGCCCCGCCGCGAACAGTGCGACGGACAGCTTGCGGTACTCCGGATCGCCGGGCAGGTACCCGGTCTGGCGGGCGACGGACTGGTGCATGTCTTCGACGGTCGCACGGGATTTGCGATACGTAAAATGTTGATATCAGCAGAGATTGATACGGTTTCAGCATGCATGTCGAGGATCTGCGGTGGTTCGTCGTGCTTGCGGAGACCGAGCACCTCACCGAGGCGGCTGCCGCGCTGGGTACGAGTCAGCCGAATCTGTCCCGGTCGCTGCAGCGGGTCGAGCGGGCGTTCGGGGTGCCGTTGTTCGAGCGGGAGCGTCGCGGCGTACGGCTGAATCCGTATGGCCGCCTGGTGCTGGACGCGGCACGGGCGGGGACGGCGGCGGTGGACACGGCGAAGCGGCGGATCGACGCGTTGCTCGACCCGGAGTCCGGCACGGTACGGCTCGCGTTCCTGCACTCGGTCGCGACCAGCCTGATGCCGGACCTGCTCAAGGCCTTCCGCGCGGTGGCGCCGAACATCGGGTTCGCGCTGCGGCAGGAGCCGGCGCACGACATCGTCCAGGACCTGGAGAGCGGCGAGGCCGAGATCGCGATCATCGCGCCCCGTCCGGACCCCGCACGCTTCGGCTGGCACCTGCTCGAGCGGCAGCGGCTGTATCTGCACGTGCCGCCCGGCCACGCGCTGGCGTCCCGACGCCGGGTCGAACTGGAGGCGGCCCGCGACGAGGCGTTCGTCGGTCTGCAGCCCGGGTTCGGCTTCCGGCGGGTGACTGACCGCCTGTGCGAGGAGGCGGGGTTCAGCCCGCGGCTGGCGTTCGAGGCGACCGACCTCGCGACGATCGACAGCCTGGTCGGAGCGGGCCTCGGTGTGGCGATCCTGCCGGCCGGTGCGGTCCGCGGGAACGACAGCGGCGCGGTGTCCGTCCCGTTGGCCGGCGTACGGGCCCGTCGGGAGATCGGTATGGCGTGGCGGCTGAGTATGCCGCTGACGCCCGCGGCCGAGCGGTTCCGGACGTTCGTCCGATCGCGCCCGGTGACGACCAGCTGACCGCATTGGCAGCGACTTCCGTAGCGTTCGTCCCAATTTCGCGGTGTCGACTTGCACAGACAGGGCTTTCCCCCGCACCCTTGCCTGCGTGGGGAAGCGTCTGGGTTCGTTCCGGCCGAGTCGCCGGCTGCTGTTCGCGGCCGGGATCGCGGCTGCTGCGTCGACGGTAGCCGCCACCGCGGCGGAGGCAGTCCCAGGTTCCCCGCAGGCCACCCTCGACACCGCCGGCGGACTGCTCTCGCTCGGCGCCTACGGATCGGGCGTGCTCGGCGCCTGGGAGCGCCAGGCGCGCGCGATCTCGAACGAGGGGCAGATCCGCAGGACCCGGGAGACCGACGGCGTCTTCATGTTCGGCGACAGCATCGGCGTCCAGGACGGACCGGCGCTCGCCAGGCAGCTGACCCAGCTCGGGATCAGCATCGCCGTACACAACTGGGCCGGGCGGCCGGTGACCCCCGCGGTCGACGCGCTCGACCTCTGGGCGCAGCAGTACGGCCTGCCGCACCGGATCCTGATGTCGGTCGGGTCCAACGACATCTTCACGCCACCGGCCGTCGAGGCCCAAGTCGATCGGACCATGCGGATCGTCGGCGAGGAGCGGATCGTCTACTGGGTCAACGTGCAGGCGGCCCGCACCGGGCACGGCCCCGACATCAAGGTCGCGGACCAGCGCAACAGCGCCTGGATCAACCTACAGCTCGCCGACGCCCAGCGCCGCTACGACAACCTGCGGATCGTGCACTGGGCCGAGCATCTGGCCTCCAGCCCCAACCGCCTGGCCCGCCTGCTGCGCGACGGCCTGCACCCGTCGGTCCCGCTCGGGCAGAACGCCCGCAACGGCCTGATCATCGAAGCGATCAAGGCCGGCTGAGTGCGGCTCTGACGCCGCACCCAGCCGTACCTGCTTCAGAAGCCCGCGGTGATGCGGGTGAAGTCCCAGTCGCCCTGGGCGATGCCACTGCAGTTGGACACCACGCCGCCGCCGGCACAGCCGCGGTCACGGTTGACCGACCAGAACGCCAGCCGGCTGAGCCCGTTGCTCTTCGCCCAGTTTGTGATGTTCTGCCAGGTCGCGGTCGAGGTCAGCTCCTGCTGGTCGGACAGACCGTTCATGCCGGAGATGCCCTGGTGCGCATACGCCTCCGCGGTGGACCAGCCGAAGGTGGCCTTCAGCTTGTTGTTCAGGCCCTGGGACGCGCCGACCGTGTCGTTGTAGATGTTCGAGCTGCCGAAGTCGAACGGCATCAGCGTGAACACGTCGATGTTCGCGCCGAGTTCCTTCGAGCGGTCGATCAGCCGGTTGCCGTAGTACGTCGGACCGGTCGTCGACGTACCGAACGTGACGATGGTCTGGATCCCCGGATTGCTCTGCTTGACGATCTTCAGCGCGTTCAGGATGCGGTCCTGGACGGCCTCGTTCTCGAACTCGTCGGAGTTCTCGATGTCGATGTCGATCGCCTTCAGGCCGTAGGCGTTGATGACCTGCTGGTACGCGCCGGCCAGCGCCTCGGGAGTGCTGCAGTTCGGGCCGAGCTTGTTGCCGCTCCAGCCGCCGAACGACGGCACGAGGTCGCCGCCGGCCGCACGAATCTGCGAGATCGCGGTCGCGTCGGCGCTGCCCTGCAGCGGTCGGCTGCCGTCCCAGGCCGGGTTGCAGCCACCGGACGACAGGATGAACGCCATGGTGAACCACTTGATCCCGGTCGCGTTCATGACGGTGGCCGGGTTCGGCGGGTCGCCCCAGCCCATGTAGAGGTACGGCGCGGCCTGCTTGGTGCCTGTGTTCCCGCCACCGGTACCGGTCGTGACCGAGACGCTGCTGCTCTTCGCACCTTCACCAGCGCTGTTGGATGCGCTGACCTGGTAGCTGTAAGAGGTGTTCGCGCTGAGACCAGAGTCCGTGTACGACGTGCCCGTCGGCGAACCGACCTTCGTGCCGTTGCGGTACACGTTGTAGCTGGTGGCTCCGGACGCAGCGGACCAGTTCAGGTTCACCGACGTACCGGACGCCGTACCGGACAGACCTGTGGGTGCACCGGGGACGGTGCCGCCACCGCCACCTGAGCACGAGCCGCCGTTCAAGCGGCATGCGGCGAGGCCGGGGAAGTTACCCGGGCTGCCGTTGAAGCCGAACGTGACAGTCGCGCCAGGAGCCAATGGACCGGCCCAGCTCGGCGGTGTGAACGTGTGCGTCTGTCCGCTGCTGGTGTGGGTGGCGTCCCACGCAGTGCTGACGGTGTAGCCGGACGGGAAGTCCAGCGCGACCGACCAGGTGCTGAGAGAGCTCGTGGTGCCGTTGGTGACGGTCACCTTGCCCTCGAAGCCAGTACCCCAGTCGGACACTTTGGTGAAGCTGGCGGTGACACCTGCCGCGCTTGCTGCCTGTGCGGTCAGCAAGGCGACAACTACGGCCGCGACGGCCGCTAGCGCTACGGAAATGCGTTTCATCATGCTCCGATCAGTGGGCGGTACGTGATCAGACCCGGCCCCAGAGTGCGGGGACGTTCGGCGGCTCCCAGCCGACCAGGGACGTGTGGCCCTGGATGCACTTGTAGTTGACGCCGTCGTAGCTCACGAGCGCACCGGTCGCGTACGCCGTGTTCGGGGCCCATGGGGTGGCCGTGCCGGGCGGGGTGGTCGGCGGCGTCGTCGGGGGAGTCGTGGGAGGAGTGGTGGGAGGTGTGGTCGGCGGCGTCGTGGGCGGCGTCGTCGGAGGAGTGGTCGGCGGTGTGGTGGGCGGGCCGCTGCAGTCGGCCGTGTCGGCGTTGACGGAGTCGACCACGTTGTTGAAGAGGGTGACCCCTGGGTCCAGCGCCTCGAGCGAATACATCATCGCGCCGGCCAGCCCTTGGCAGTGCTGGTAGTCGGCCTTCGCCTTGATCGACTGGGCGTTGTCACCGGACCAGAACGTGCCGTTGCTGTAGAACCAGGACGACTTGGTGGCGTCGTCGAAGTGCGTGGCGGACGGGTTGTCCACGAAGCCGGTGAGCTCCTTGTAGAACGAGACACCCGGCACGTTGCCACTCAGCGCGTGTCCGTCGGCCGGTCCGGTCGCGGTCTGGTACCTACCGTTGTCGGTGGCTGGAACACCCTTCCATCCCCTGTAGTAGAAGGGATATCCGATGCTCAGCTTGTTCGCCGGGAACCCGCCCGGGATGCCGTACGCCGAGTCGCCGGTGGTCCACGCCTTCACCGCGGAGTCGACCGAGTACTTGCCCTGACCCGGTGGGATCGGGTTGCTCGGATCGTTCGGCGCCGTGTAGAGCGGGTCCTGGAAGTTCGTCGGCCCGGTGGCTTCCCAGCCGCCGTGCATGTCGTACGTCATCACGTTGTTGTAGTCGAGGTACTGCCCGATCTTGTTGGTCTCGATCGTGGCGATCTTGTCCTGGCCGGCCGGGGTCGCGGCGGTCAGGTAGTACTTCTTGCCGGTCTGGCCGCCGTACGCGTCCAGCTGTGCGCGGAACTCGGCCAGCAGCAGCGTGAAGTTCTGCTTGTCGGCAGCGCTGTAGTGGTTGCCGACGTGACCGTTGGGCGAACCCGGGTACTCCCAGTCGATGTCGACACCGTCGAAGATGCCGGCCGCGGTACCGGGACCGCCGAAGCCGTCGATGACCGGCAGGTCGCCCTTGAGGAACATGTTCACGCAGGAGCTGACGAAGGCCTTGCGCTTGGCGTCGGTGGAAGCGGCGTCGGAGAAGTACTTCGAGTACGTCCAGCCGCCGATCGAGATCAGGATCTTCAGGTTCGGCACCTTCGCCTTCAGCTTCTTGAGCTGGTTGAAGTTGCCCTGGATCGGCTGGTTCCAGACGTCACCAACCCCGTCGACGCTGATATCCGCGCCGTACGACTTGCCGTAGTCGGCGAACGCGTCACCCGCGCCGTCACCGGCGTTCGGGTTGCTCTCGTCCTGCGACGCGGCCTTGTTGGCCATGAAGCAGGTGTGGTTGACCGGATCGATGTTGGCGAACGCGTAGTTCAGGAAGTCCAGCTTCGCGCCGGCTCCGGTGGTGACCAGGTTCTTGGGATAGAAGGCGTTGGCGTAGATCCCCCACTGGGTGAAGTACGCCGTCTTGACGCCACCGCTGGTGGCCTGCGCAGCCGTGGCGGCCTGAGCGGCCGTGGTGGCTGCGTTGGCCGCGGTGGCGTCCGGGGTCGCGAGCGAGACACTGGCGGCGGTGATCAGGGCGGTGGCCGCGACGGCGGCTGTGGCGGCGAGCATGCGTAATCGACTCATCTGTTCCTCCGGAGCGATGGGGCGGAAGCGGTCCGGTGAAATTTAGTTAAAGACGCTTCGAAAGGAACCGTAACCGTTCCCGGCGGGTTGGTCGCGGGCTCGTCGTGGCGGGTTCCCGCTGCTGGCGGAAACCCGACAATCCTTTGTCCACAGGGCTCCGGTGGCGTTCCCGAAAGCGGCCCGGCAACGGCATGTTCTTGGTATGGACACGAACTCACCAACCCCATCGGTGCTGATGGCAACTACCAACGAACCCCTGCTCGACGACCTGCTCCGGCTGGCCGCGGCCGCATCCGTCACGCCCGTCGTCGAGCGCCATCTGCTCGGCCTGCGGCGCAGCTGGCATGCCTGCCCCCTGGTCGTCGTCGGCCGCGACCTGGCCGAGCCGCTGGCGCGCGTTCAACCTGCACACCGGCCAGGAGTGGTCGTGGTCGGTTCGAAGTCGGACGGCGACGACCTCTACCGGTGTGCCTTCGACATCGGCGCCGATGCCGTCTGCCGGCTACCCGACGACGAACCACTGCTCGCCGGCAAACTGGCCGACGCCTTGGACGGTGTCGACCGCGCCGCCGTCACCCTGGCCTTCGTCGGCGGCTGCGGGGGAGCGGGTTCGACCACACTCGCCGCCGCGGTGGCTGTCCTCGGCAACCGGCGCGGGTTCCGCACGATGCTGATCGACGGCGACCCGCTCGGCGGTGGCATCGAGCTTGCCCTCGGCATCGAGCACAACCCCGGCGACCGCTGGCCCAAACTCCTGAACGCCTCCGGCCGGGTCTCCGCCGCCGCGCTCCGTTCCGCCCTACCTTCGATCGACGGACTGTCGGTCCTGTCCTGGGATCAGTCCGACGTCACCGTCCTCCCGCCGGACACGATGAGCTCAGTGATCGGCGCCGCCCAACGCAGCACCGACCTGGTCGTCCTGGACCTACCGCGCCGCCCCGATCCCACCGTCGAAGAGGGCTTCATCCGCTCCACGGCAACCCTCCTCGTCGTCCCCTGCGACGTCCGCTCGGTAGCAGCCGCCAAACGCCTCGCCGGCCCCCTCCGATCCGTAGCCGGCGACCTCCGCGTAGTAGCCCGCGACTCCCGCCCCGGCCTAGCACCCGCCGACGTAGCCACCCACCTCTCCTTGCCTCTAGCAACAAAACTAGGCCACGACCGATCCCTCCCCACCGCCATGGACCAAGGCCACTTCCCCCTAACCCCCCGAAGCCCCCTAACCCGAACCGCCACCACCCTCCTGAACCTCTTCCCCCCACCCCACCCAACCCCCACCTAACGCCCCCCAACCACCACAAGCCTCGCCGCGCCCCACCCACCACCACCCCGACCAACGCGCCACCCACCGCCAGCCCACCCCACGCCCGCCACCCGCCCCACCAACTCGACCAGCGCGCCACCCACGGCCCGCACACCCACTGCCAGCTCAGCCACCGCCCGCGCACCCACCGCCCGCGCACGCCCGGCACCCGCTCCACCAACTCGACCAGCGCGCCACCCACCGCCACACCCCACCGCCCGGCAACCGCCCCACCAACTCGACCAGCGCGCCACCCACCGCCACACCCCACCGCCCGGCAACCGCCCCACCAACTCCACTGACGCACCACCCACCGCCCGCCACCCGCTCCACCAACTCGACCAGCGCGCCACCCACCGCCCGCACCCCCTGCCGTCCCCCAACCACCCCACGCGTCGACCCCGCCCAGCTCAACCGCACAAGACAGGTGCCCGAATGACCAATACCGTCGTACCTGCAGGTCTTCTCGACCGCGTACGCAGCACCCTCGCACTCACCGGCGCCGAGCCGACTCCTGTGCACGTAGCAGCAGCTCTTCGCGCCGACGGCACCATCTGCGGCGACGCCATGGTCCTCGCAGTCGTCACCGCACTACGCAGAGAAGCCCTAGGAGCCGGACCACTCGACAGCCTGCTCGCCGAGCCTGGCGTCACCGACATCCTGGTCAACGGCCCCGACGAGGTCTACATCGACCGCGGCCGCGGCCTCGAGTTCGTCGCCATCCGCACCGGAGACGAACCCTCCATCCGCCGCCTGGCCACCCGCCTCGCCGCCGCAGCAGGCCGCCGCCTGGACGACTCCACCCCGTACGTCGACGTCCGCCTCTCAGACGGCACCCGCTTCCACGCCGTCCTGTCCCCGGTAGCCGCCCCAGGAACCTGCCTCTCCCTGCGCGTCCCATCCCGCAAGGTCTTCACCCTCGACGACCTGGTAGCTGCCGGCGCCCTCCCACAAGCAGGCACCGCAATCCTCCAGGACCTCCTCGACTCCCGCCTCGCCTTCCTCATCAGCGGCGGCACCGGCACCGGCAAGACCACCCTCCTCAATTCCCTGCTCTCCTTGGCAAATCCCGCCGAACGCCTGGTCCTGGTAGAAGACGCCAACGAACTCCGCCCAGACCACCCTCACGTGGTCCGCCTCGAAGCCCGCCCACCCAACATCGAAGGCACCGGCGAGATCTCCCTCCGAGACCTGGTCCGCCAAGCCCTCCGCATGCGTCCCGACCGCCTGGTCGTAGGCGAAGTCCGAGGCGCCGAAGTAGTAGACCTCCTGACCGCCCTGAACACCGGCCACGAAGGCGGCTGCGGCACCATCCACGCCAACTCAGCCTCGGACGTACCCGCCCGCCTAGAAGCCCTGGGCGCCCTCGCCGGGCTGACCCAAACCGCTGTCCACAGCCAAGTAGCCTCCGCCCTGCACGCCGTGATCCACCTGACCCGAACCCCCACCGGCCACCGCCGAATCGCCGAAATCCACACCCTCACCAAACCCCCCAACGGCCCCCTTACCACCCACCCCGCAGTCACCTTCCATCCCAACAACACCCTCACCCTCCACCCCCCGTCCGGTCTCTTCACCACCCGACGCCCGCCCACCCCCGCTCCGCCCACCCCCGCTCCGGCAACCCCCGCAGGTGCCGCATGAACCCAGCCCTCCTCGCCTCCCTCCTAACCCTTCTCACCTGCACCTTCGCCATCCCACCCCGATCCCCAGGCCTCCACCGCCTGACAACTACCACTGCCCGCCGAAGGCTGACCAACTCAGAGACAACCCGCCCAGAACCAACCCGCCGCCACCTCAAATCCCCCCTCTCCCGACTCTGGCTCCTAGCCGCACCAACGGCTGTAGCCACCGCCCTCCTCGGCACCCAAGCGCTCGTCTCCGCCCTAGCAACAGCCGCCGTCCTCGCCCTGATCGCCCACCAACGAACCCACCACCGACAACAGAAATCAATCGCAGCCCGCCGCGCGAACATCATCGAAGCCCTGGACGTACTCTCCGCGGACCTAACCGCCGGCCGCCCACCCATGGCCGCCTTAGAAGGCGCCGCCTCCATCAGCCCCGACTTCGAAATCGCCCACGCCGCAGCCAAACTCGGCGCCCACATCCCCGCAGCACTCACCCGATCCGCCAACAAACCAGGCGCAACCAGCCTCCGCGCCCTGGCCGCAGCCTGGCGCGTCACCGAAGAATCCGGCGCCGCCTTCGCCACCCTCACCGAACGCCTAGCGGACTTCCTCCGGTCCAACGAAGCCATCCACCGCCAAACCGAATCCAGCCTCGCCGGCGCCCGCTCCACCGCCCGAATCCTCGCCGCCCTCCCCGCCTTCGGCATAGCCCTCGGCTACCTCCTAGGAGCCCACCCCCTCACCTTCCTAACCACCACCCCACCCGGCTGGCTCTGCCTAGCCACAGGCCTAGCCCTAACCGCCACAGGCCTCCACTGGACCACCCAAATAGCCACCCCCACCCCCTAACCCGAACCCACCCACCGTTCCCACACGCAGCCAGCACCCACACGCAGCCAGCGCACGCACCGCGTCCGCGCCCCGACCCCGCACCCCCGTGAGACTCCGCATGCCCCACGCACTGGCCGCAGCCTCAGCTGTTGCCCTAAGCACCTACCTCCTGATCCCACCCCACTCCAACCTCCGCCGACTGACCCCACCGCAATCTCGCGTCCGTCGCCACTCCCCGCGATCCCACCGCCTAGTCACAACCGCCGCAACACTCGCCGCGCTCGCCCTCATCGGCCTCCCCTGGGGCCTGATCCCAGCCGCGATCGCGTACTACTCCATCCCCCGAGCCCTCTCCCGCTTCGAACCAGCCACCACCAAACAACGCAACGCCCACATAGCCCGCGACCTCCCCCTAGCGATAGACCTTCTGACCGCCTGCCTCCGAGCTGGCCGCCCACCCCAACACGCCTTGACCCTCGTAGCCGACGCCCTCCCCGGCCCACTAGCGGACGTCTTCGCGAAAATCGCCCACCACCTGGCGCTAGGAGCTGACCCGACCATCGCCTGGGCGCACCTACGGAGCGAGCCATCGTGCGCCCCGATGGCCCGAGCGATCACCCGCTCACTCCGCTCCGGAGCCCCACTTTCCAAAACGCTGGAACACCTCGCCGACGAAACCCGCCGCTCCCACCACCACACCGCCGACCAACAAGCCCGAGCTGCAGAATCCCGAGCAACCCTGCCACTAGGCCTGTGTTTCCTTCCCGCGTTCGTACTCCTCTCGATCGTCCCAACAATCGCCGACGCCCTGATCCCGTACCTCCTCCACCCCTGACACCCGCACCCAGCAATGCCCGTCCCCCCAGCACGACAGATCGACACCCGAACTGGCAGCCGCAGGAATCTGCCCACGCGCGGGCGGCCGAGCCTGCCCAGCGAGCCCGGATGCCCCAGCGTGCGGTGAGATCACTGGCGACCGGAGACCCGGTGGAGCGGTAACGCATCGGATGCGACGACCGCTGGCGGCTTATGTGGCCAGTGGCGGGTTGTGTACGACGCCAGCGCTACAACAACCCGCCAGCCGCGCGAGACGCCGCACCCAAACGCCCCGATTGCCTTATCCACAGCCCAGAACTCCTTTGAAAAAAGGCGATCCAACAACGGCATGTTTATCGACAAGCACTCACAGCGCCCCAGCCCACCCCGCAGGAGGCCCAAATGCCCAAGGCAGCAGTAGCCACCAGCAACCATCCACTCCCCACCGAAGCCCAAGCCGCATCGCGCCCCGTCCCACACCCCCACAACCTGCTCCCCAACACAGGAACCAACCTCCTCCCCACCACAGTAACGATCAGCCTTCCTGGCACAGGAACGAGCAGCATTCCTGACATAGGAACGAATCCCCTCCGCAGGACAGAAGTCGACTGTCGCCGCAGCACAGGCATCCGCCTCCTCCGCGGTACAGGTATCCGGCGCCTTTGCGGCAAAGGCATCGCCCGCCTCCGCAACCGCGCAGAGCGCGGTGCCGTAACGGCCGAGTACGCCATCATGATCGTCGGCGCCTGCGCCATCGGCGGCGTTCTGGTCGCCCTCCTCAGATCCCCCGCAATGCAGAACGCCCTCAAAGCGATCATCAACTACGGCCTGAAGATCGCCGGCGTAGAGGGCGTCCACATCTGACCCAACCCAGCCTAGGCATCGGATAGACGGCCCTCCATCCGTTACGCGAAGCCAGCCGCGATCCGGCCACAATCGCTCCTATCCACAGTCGTCCGAGCAGCTGAACTGACTCGCGACTGCTCGAACCGAACGCCTAGCTCACGGACTCTCAGCACCACCTTCAAGCCAGCAGATCAATACCGCGTTGGACCGGATGGACCCCGGACCCCACCCGTCGAGCTGGCGACGCTCTCGATCCGGCGGCCGGCCGATGCCCCCTCCTCGGCCGGCCGCCACCCAAAGGAGCTCCCCATGCCTTACCGCCCGGACCGTCCCGCCGCGACCGCTCCACCTTCACCAACGACCCGCGCGATCCACGCCGATTGTGCCGTCGGAGCCAACCGTGCTGCGTGTACCGAACCCGCCGCGTGCGCCGAACTGGCGGTTTGCGTCCATCGGATCGAGTCCGCCGATCGGGCGGACCGCGCCCGCGCTGTCGTCTGTGCTGTCCGCTCCGACCGTGGTGAGTGCCCCAGTCGAACCGACTGCGCCTACCGCGCCGGCCGCGCCCACGGCACCGGTCGGGCTGGTCGGGCTGGGTGTGTAGTGCGGGGAGAGCGTGGGGCTGTTACGGCTGAGATGGCGTTGGCGCTTCCGGTGCTGGTTTCTCTTCTGCTGTTGGGGATTTGGTCTATCGGCCTCGTCGTACTGAACATCCGATGCATTGATGCTGCGCGCGATGTAGCACGGGCGGTCGCGCGTGGTGAGTCGCTCGAACAAGCTAAGGCGATCGGTCACCGCGCCGTGCCCACCGGCACGATCGCCATCACACGCGAGGCATCAGACGTCCAAGTGACAGTCACTGCCGTTCCTGCCCACAACCCACCCCTCCTAGCCCTCCTGTCTCCCGCGAGCCTCAGTGCAACCGCCACCCTCCAAGCGGAACCGGACACGCCATGACCCGCACCGAACGAGGCAGCGCCACACTCCACACCCTGTTCGCAGCCGTACTTCTCCTCACCGCCTTCACCGCAGCGATCCTCTGGTCGGCGATCTCCACCGCCCGTCACAAACTCGCCGCCGCAGCCGACCTAACCGCTCTGAGCGCCGCCCAATCCCTCAGCACCGCGCAATTTGGTAGCGCCGCGCAGCCCCTCGGGTCCAACGGTCAGCTGGGGGATTCCGAGCGGCCTGCGGGTGACGCGGCGCTCGCGGCGCCCTGTGCGGAAGCAGCGCGGACGGCTGTGCTCAACAAGGTGGAGCTCACCGCGTGTGTCGTCGCTTCCGATGCAGTCACCGTTGAGGTGTCGCTTCAGCTTGATCTCCGGCTGACACGTCCAACACTGACTGCGGCGGCGCGTGCCGGACCGCTATGACCTCGTCTCGTCAACCACTCGATGTGCGCTCGGTTCTGGTGTGATCGCGATCTGGTCGCAATCTGGTAGAGATGCCGCGTTGATGTGGACGACCCGCGGGAGGGCGCTCCATGATCGGGAACCGAGTACTGCTCATCTTCCCGGACGTACTTCCCCGACGCCCGGACGGTTACCTCGGAGGCTCGTTTGCCCAACCGGATTCGGCTGCTGCTGGTCGACGACCAGATCCTCAGCCGAGGCTTGCTTCGCAGCGGTCTGGAGCGTGAGCGCGATCTGGAGATCGTTGCCGAGCTCAACCGATCTGACGACGTCGTCAGTGCAGCAAAACGGCATCGTGCGAACGTCGCGCTGGTCGATGCGGGCGGCCCGGGCAGCGACAGCATCACCGTCACTACCAGGTTGCGTACGTCGATGCCGGAGTGCCGGGTCGTCATGCTCACGACGTACGGGCGGCCGGTGCACATGCGTCGTGGGCTCGATGCCGGAGCGAAAGGGTTCGCGTTGAAGGGCAGCCCGGCGCCGCAGTTGGCAGATGCTGTACGGCGGGTGCACCTTGGTCTGCGCGTAGTCGACGCGAACCTCGCGGCCGAGAATCTGCGGTACTCCGAGACTCCGCTCAACACGGACGAGACCGACACACTGCGTGCGGCACGCGACGGTGGATCGGTGGCGCTCATGGCGAAGGAGCTTGCTGTGTCCGAGCGCGTCGTTCGTACTCGCCTCTGGTCAGCGATCGGTAAGACTGGCGCGCACACCCGTTCCGACGCCGTCGAGATTGCGGAACGAAACGGCTGGCTTCTCGACTAGGCCGTGTTGCTAAAGGTCTGGACCCAGTGGAGTGGCTGCCAGGCACTGACCGGAGTGGTGGTTTCGGGCAGTCTTGTCTGATCGCAATGCCCGGTTCGTCTTCGAGGGGCAGCCCTTGTCCGCGGGCCAGTCAGGATGACCGCCGACGCCCGCCGTCACGGGACACGAGCGCAAGAGTGCGCCCGGCGGCATCAAAGACCCTCTGGTAACACGGTAGGTGAGTGACCGAGGCTCGTTGCCAGCGTGCGCCACGAAGCGTGGATTGGTCAGGCGGGATCGGTGAATGAGATCGGTTTGCCGGTGGCGCGGGCGTAGGCGATCTCCCTGCTTGTGGACTCGCCGATGTACCCGCCGGGGTTGACGACCAGAACGCGGTCGGCCAGGTCGATCTTGCGCAGGTGGAGAGCGCCCAATGCGGTCTTCTGCTCGTTGGTGATCAGTTCGTGATCCTCGGCGCGTTGGAAGACGCCTGGCGCGACGACGATGATGCCTGCAAAGGTCAGGTCGCGGTTCGCCGCGTGCATCTCGTCCGCGAACCGGGCAGAGCCGCAGATGCACACAATCTCAGGTCGGTCAGGCACAGCTCAGTCCTTCGGATCGAACGGGCAACCGTCAGTGCGCGGTTGTGCAGACCCCGGTCGCGGAGGCGCAGGGCGTGACGTCACGGACAGGAACACGAGCCGACAGTCTACGCAGCGAGACGGACACGGCCGCACCGTCGTAGGCGGGAGGCGTGCTCGATGGTGTGAAACGGCGGTCGACGCCGAAAACTGCCCGGCTCACCAACTCCCTTTGGCAACACGGCCTCGGTGCCATTGCTGGTGTGCGGGGAGGGCAGACTGGGGTCGTGGATGGTGGGCGGAGTCGGGTTGTCGTTGTTGATGCTGCGAACGTGGTGGGGTCACGGCCGGATGGGTGGTGGCGGGATCGGGTTGGTGCGGCTCGGCGGTTGCTGACGCGGCTTGCGGCGTTGCAGGAGCGGTTGCCTGACACGGATGTGGTCGTGGTGCTGGAGGGTGCTGCTTGCCGGGCGGTGTCGGGGGATGGTGCGCCGGATACCGGTCGTGTTCGGGTGGTGCTCGCGTCGGGGTCCGGTGACGACACCATCGTGAGCGTGACTGCGGAGGTTGTTGCGCAGTCGCATCATCCGGCAGTCACTGTGGTCACCGCTGATCGCGGGCTCCGGCAACGAGTCGAACCCATCGGCGCGACCACCACCGGTCCCCGCTGGCTCCTGGATCAACTCGATGGACTACCTGGATAGCCCACACACGGCGCTGATGCGGCGCGGCGGAGGAGCCCGGGTCGGCAGGTCCTCATGTCCGTGGTCGGCCTGGTCAAATCCGTTGCGTCCGAGAATCCCACCATGGGGTCCCGGACGCGGGTCCCATCACCTTGTCCGGTTCAGGCGCTGTAGGCAACGGTTCCTCGGACGCGAGCGGGCTTCAGTGGCGGGGCCGATCGACTTACTCTGGTTCGGGAGGGGAGGCGTGATGTCCAAGTTCATGGGGCCTTTTGCTGTGCAGGTCGGTGAGGGTGCGAAGTACGCGACGCTCACTTCTGGCTCGGTCGTTGTCATGGCGGATACCGTCCGGACGAACGGCTCGTTGACGGTGCTCGAGTGCCTGATCCCACCGAACGACGGTCCGCCGGCGCACACTCACCTCCGTGAGGACGAGGTGTGGTACGTCATCGAGGGCGACTTCCGGTTCAAGGCCGGGGATGCGATGCTCCGGGCCTCGACCGGCGGGATGGCGTTCGGGCCGCGTGGGGTGCCGCACGCGTTCCAGAACGTGGGTGACGCGATGGGGCGGTTGCTGGTGATCACAACACCATCGGGGCTCGAGCGGTTCTTCGAGCAGTCCGATGGGCTGTCGCGACCGGTGGATCCGGAAGAGATCGCGGCCATCGGGCATGCCAGCTGGATCGAGTTCTCCGGCCCACCACTCGGAGTCTCCGACCCCAGCTAGCACTGCCACCCACGCCGCTGCTTGTCCGTCCGACGCTGTCGTGTCCCTGGACGGTGTCGCCCGGCCTGCTGTTCCCCCGTCCGGCGTCCCCCCGGTGCCTCCCCGGTGCCCGTTCGCGAGTGGGTCGCGCTCTTCTTGCTCCACGTGGCCGTTCATGCGGGGTTTCGCGCTCGGCCGTTCGTAGGTGGGTTCGCGCTCATCGTCCACGTGGCCGTTCATGCGGGGTTTCGCGCTCGGGCGTTCGTGGGTGGGTTCGCGCTCATCGTCCACGTGGGCGTTCGTACGGGGGGTCGAGCTCTTGGTCCGCGTGCCAAGTCGTGCGGCTGGTTCGGGATCTGTTGGCGGAACTGTGTTGCGCATCGAGAGGTGTTGGCGAGGGTTAGGCGCAGGTGGACAGGACCTCGCCGGTGTGGGTGATCAGGAGGTGGGGGCCGGGGGCAGCCGGTATCCGGGCTTGGTCGGTGCGGATGGGGTGGCGGGTCCCGTCCGGGGAGATGACCAGCGTGTTGGGGGCGTCGAGGGCGATGAGTTCGTCGTCG
Source organism: Kribbella sp. NPDC055110 (assembly GCF_053607525.1). Classification (NCBI taxonomy): domain Bacteria; kingdom Bacillati; phylum Actinomycetota; class Actinomycetes; order Propionibacteriales; family Kribbellaceae; genus Kribbella; species Kribbella sp. NPDC055110. The sequence goes on along the minus strand of NZ_JBSGTS010000004.1, from coordinate 5,993 downwards.
GCGCGGAGCAGGACCGGGGCGGTGTAGGACCAGGAGAGGGCGGTTCGGCCGGCGGCCAGTGCTTCGAGGGTGGCGGTGGGGAGTTCGTCGGGACCTTCGGCGGAGGCGTCTACGGCGATCCAGGTGGTGGGAGAGCCGGGTGGCGTGATGGAGGTGGGATTGTGCCAGTCGCTGCCGCCGACGGGGGTCGTGTTCTCGAGACCCCAGGCTTCCCACCAGGCGATCGGGCCGCCCCAGGTGTGCTCCAGCCAGGAGGAGTGCCAGATCTCGGCGAGCGGCGGGTGTTCAGTGAGCGGCTGGCGCCAGGAGCAGTCGCCGCCGAGTGGGTGGTTGATCGAGAGGAGGCCTCCGCGGCGGGCGACCTCCGCGACCCAGGTGGCGGCGGGTTGGCGGAAGTCGATCGGGCCGATGGCGCCGAACGCGTTGGCGTGGCCGGTGTCGGTGGTGACTTCCTGGCCGGGGATGAGGCCGATTCCGAAGCGGTTGCTGAGCGCGGGGAGTTCAGCGTGGTGGGAGACGGTGTTGTGGTCGGTGACGGCCAGTACGTCGAGGCCGGCGGACACACCGAGTGCGGCGAGGTTGGCGATCGGGGTCGAGCCGTCGGAGTGGAGTGAGTGGGCGTGGAAGTCGCCGGCGATCCACTTCAGGCCGGAGGATGCGGGGAGGGTACGGCGTGGTGGTCGCGGGGGTACGGCGATTGCGGCCGAGACGTCGGCGTACTCGGTGAGACCGGGGATGGTGTCGACCGGGCCGGTGACTGCTTCGACGAGGAGCTCTACACCTTCGACCGGTACTCGGTGCAGGCCCAGGACGACCCACCAGGTGCCCGGTTCGAGTTCGCCGGGGAGGTAACCGGGGGTGGCTGCGTCGGGGGTGATCGCGAAGGTCTGGCGGGCGCCGCCGGACCATCCGCGCCAACCGGCCGGGCCTTCGCAGCCGATGTCGATGACGGCGTCTTCGATCGGCGGGACAGTGAGGGTGACGAGCAGGCCGGGGCAGCCGGCCGGGATGTCCACGGGCAGTGAATGCCAGACCGACTCGGCGCGGTCGTCGAGTGTCCAGCGCCGACGGTACGACGTGACAGCCATCAGGCGATCTCCCTGCTCACGAACGAGCTCCTGTGGTGCTGTCTGAGGAGGTGAGGAGTTCGCCGGTGTCTTGGGTGTAGAGGAGGACTCGGGAGGCGGGGGCGGTGAGGACTACCGGGGTGCCGGGGGCGGGTTCGGTTTCTTCGGGGACGGTGACGCCGATGAGGGTGCCGGCGCAGTCGACGCTGACGAGGGACTGGGTGCCGAGGTTTTCGGCGACGACGACCTCGCCGCGGAGGGCGGGGCCGGCGACGTCGCCGGTCGACAGGGTCAGGTACTCGGGCCGGATTCCGACCGTGACCGCGGCGTCCGTCGGTGTCGAGGAGGTTGTCGCAGGCAACGAACCGCCGGCCACGCTGACGGTGCCGTCGCCGAGAACCTTGCCCGGGAGGAGGTTCATCGGGGTCGAGCCGATGAAGTTCGCCACGAACGTGTTGGCGGGGCGGGCGAAGACCTCGCGCGGCGAACCCAGCTGCCGGAGCCTGCCCGCTTCCATGACCGCGATGCGGTCGGCGAGCGCGAGGGCCTCGGCCTGGTCGTGGGTGACGAAGACCGTGGTGATGCCCAGGTCGCGCTGGAGCTTCTTCAGGAAGGTGCGGGCCTCGAGGCGGAGCCGGGCGTCGAGGTTCGACAGCGGCTCGTCGAGCAGCAGGACCTTGCCTTCGGACGCGATCGCACGGGCGAGCGCGACACGTTGCTGCTGGCCACCGGACAGTTGGCCGGGTTTGCGTTCCAGGAGCCCGTCCAAGGACAACTCGCCGGCGGTACGAGAGGCGACATCGGCTCGGGTGGCGGCAGCAACCCGGCGTACCTTCAAGGGATAGGTGATGTTCTCGGAGACGCTCATGTGGGGGAAGAGGGCGTAGTCCTGGAAGACCATGGCGACGCCGCGCTTGCCCGGCTCGGTGCGAGTGACGTCAGCCGCGTCGATGCGGACAGTGCCCTCGCTCGCGGGTTCGAGGCCCGCGATGGTCCGGAGCAGCGTGGTCTTGCCGCAGCCGGACGGGCCGAGGAGGGCGAAGAACTCGCCGTCGGCCACGTGCAGGTCCAGGCCGTCGACGGCGCGGACGCCGTTCGGGTAGACGGTTGCGAGGCCTTCGATGTCGATACCCGCCATCAGCTCTTGATCCCTCCGTGACTCAACTTTTGATTCCTCCGTGAAAGCGGAACCCATACCGCGAGTTCACCAGCAGGTACAGCACGACGACCGGGATCGAGAACAGCAGCGAGAACACCGGCAGCACCTGCAGGTTCACGCTGCCGCCTTCGTCGGTGAGGGTCTGCATCAGCACCGCACCGGGCTGCTTGTCGATCGACCGGATGAGCAGGAAGGGCACCAGGAAGTTGCCCCAGGAGTTGACGAACGCCCAGACCATGATGGTGGCCAGGCCGGGGCGTGCGACCGGGAGTACGACGTCGCGCAGGATCTGGCCGGTGGAGGCGCCGAAGACCCGCGCCGACTCCTCGTAGGACTTGGGGACCGCGTCGACGAAGTCCTTCAGGATGAAGATTGCCGCCGGCAACAGCCCGCCCGTCATCACGAGCGCGACGCCGAACCGGGAGTCGATCAGCCCGAGCTGGAACATCATCACGAAGATCGGCACCATCGCCGCGGTCCCGGTGACGACCGAGGACAGCAGCAGTAGCCCGTACAGCAACGCGTCCCGGCCGGGGATGCGGACCCGTGACAGTGCGTACGACGCCAACGCGGCAAATGCGGTGACCGCGACGGCGGTCGTGACGCAGATCAGCAACGAGTTGACCATCGAGTGCATCGCGTAGGGATGGTCGAGCGTTTTCCGGATGTTCTCCAGCGTCCAGTCCGGCCAGTGCACGCCGAGGCCCGGCGAGGCATCGAACGGCGCCGACGCGATCCACAGCATCGGTACGGCGAAGAACAGCGTGATCGCGCAGATCAGGACGTAGAACCCGATCCGCCGCAGAACGTAGGCCGGAGTCATGGCCGCCTCCGAAGTAACCGCAGGTAGACCAGTGAGACCAGGAGGTTCGCGATCAGCAGCAGGAACGAGATGGCCGACGAGTACCCGAGCTCACCGCCCTGCAGCGCCACGTTGTAGATGTAGACCGGCACCGTCTCGGACTCGTGGTTCGGCCCGCCCTTGGTGAGCAGGAACGGCGAGAAGTCGTTCGCCGTCCACAGCGAGATCAGCAGCGTGTTGGTCAGCACATGTCCGCGGATGTGCGGGAACACGACGTCCCGCAGCGTCTGCCACCCCGACGCTCCGACCATCCGCGCCGACTCGAGCTGGGACGGCGGGACGGCCTGCAGCGCGGACGAGTAGAGCATCATCGAGAACGCCGTACCGCGCCACGTGTTGAACACCACGAGACACGCCATCGGGTAGTTGATCAGCCACGCGGTCCCCGGCGTACCCAGCAAACCATTCAAGGTTCCGCCGTCCCGGTCGTAGAACGCGACCCACAGGTACGCGACCACGGTGGAGGGCAGGATCCAGGCGAGCAGCGTGAAGGCCTCGACCGTACGGCGGACCACCGGGCGGGCACGGCGAAGCACCCACGCCAGCGTGAACCCGAGGATGTTCTGCCCGATGATCGCCGAGCCGAGCACGAACAGCAACGTCAGCCATAACGCGTTGTGGAAGAGCGCGTCGTTCAGAGCCTTCGTGTAGTTCGACAGCCCCACCATCGACGGCGACACGGCCTCGACGCCGGTCAACCGGTAGTTGGTGATGCCGATGTAGATGGTCCAGAGCGCCGGGAAGACCAGGAACGCGCCGATCAGGAGCATGGCCGGGGCGACGAAGCCGAGAGCCCGCCCGACGCCGAGCCCGGCGACGTCCCGGGCCGGGCCGCGGGCAGGCCGTGCCGGCTCGGGCGTTCGAGCCGGCACGGGTGCGGAAGCTGATGTCATCAGTTACTGGTGACCTTGTCCTTGCCGCCGGCCGCGGCCTCGACGACCTTCTGGTACGCCGAAGCGGCGGCGTCGGTGCTCTTGCCGCCGACCACGTCCGCGGTCGCCTGCTGCAGTGCCGCGGAGACCTTCGGGTACTCGGCCCGGCCCGGACGGTACTGCGTGATCGGCAGCACCTTCTCGGCGACGAAGCTCAGCATCGGGTCGCTCTTCAGCACCTCGCTGTTGACGTCCGACCGCTGCGTGATCTTGGCCGCGCCGGCCAGCGACTCCTTCACCATCTCCGCGGAGTTCATGAACTGCAGGAACTCCCAGGCCTGCTGCGGGAACTTGGTGTTCGGGTTGATCACGGTCGCGCCGCCGCCCGACATCGAGACGAAGTCCTGGCCCTTCACACCGGCGCCCGGCTTGCTTGCCGGGATCAGCGCCCAGCCGACCGCCGCGTCCCGGTCGGCCATCTTCGCGACGCCGGCCTTGGGCTCGACGACGCTGCGCCAGAAGTAGTCGCTCTCGAGCAGGATGCCGATCTTGTTCGCGGCGAACTCGGCGAACGACTTGTCCCGGCCCTTGGCCTCGCGCTGCAGCACCGGGTCACCGAGGCCTGTCGAGTAGACCTGGTGGTAGAAGTCCAGCACCTGGCGCAGTTGCGAGGTGTTGCCCAGCCACTTGCCGTCGGAGTTCACGGTCGCGCCGGCGCCGACCAGCAGCGGCAGTACGCCCTGCATGGTGGTCGCCTCGCCCATCGCGGTGCCGGCGTTGATCTGGATCGGGGTCACACCGGAGATCTTCTTGAGCGCCTGACCTGCGGAGATGATGTCGTCCCAGGACTTGGGCTGCCAGTCCGCGGGCAGTCCGGCCTGCTGGAACAGCTTCTTGTTGAAGTACAGGACACGGCCGTCGGTGCCACCGGGTACGCCGTACCGCTGGCCGTTGTAGCTGCCCAGCGCCTGGACCGACTCCGGGATCTGCTGCCAGCCGTCCCAGCCGTCCACCTTGGCGGCATCGCCGACTGTGTCGGTGAGCGGCTTGATGTAGTTGGCCTGGGCGAACTCGCCGACCCAGATGCCGTCGATCTGGAACAGGTCCGGGCCGGCCTTGTTCGACAGGTCGAGGGACAGCTTCTGCTTGTAGACCTCGTCGTCGGAGCCGTCGCCCTGGAACTTGACCGTGACGTCGACGCCCTTGCCCTTCTGTTCGGCGACGAACTTCGGGATCAGTACGTCGGAGACGAAGGTTGCTCCGGCGCTGCTCTTACCGCCCTTGACCGAGTTCGAGCCGAAGACCAGCTCGACCTTCTTGGCGTCGGCGTTCCGGTTCGCGTCCTGGTCGCCGCTGCCGGAGTCGGACGAGCCGAGACATCCGGTGAGCAGGGCGAGGGCCGCGGCGCCGAGTACGCCGGCGGTGGTCAACCGCGAGAGTGATCGCATCAGGGCTCCTTGCAGAAGTGGTCCAGCGACAGTGCCGGTGACGTGCCGGTCAAACATTGGCACTCTCCGGCGACTATGTGAAGACTTTTTTCCAACCCGGAGGCGAACGTTGTCAGGTGCTGTAGGCAACCAACCGCGAACTGTCAAGTTCGGATCCCGCGTGCAGCGTTGCGGAAGAGTTAAAGGATGCTCAAGGTTCTGCGACAAGAGGTAATTGAGTAGATACAGAGGGTGACCAGGCGAGCTACTGTCTAGCCGTTCGGTTCAGCGGATCGGAGGTGAAAGACGTGAGTTTGCTCCATGGAGTCGCCTGCCTTGTCGACGACCTGCTCGGGCATTGCTGGTGCTGGTGGTGACCGTGGCCGCGCGGTGACGACACCGGGCTCCCGCTGACGCGCAAGCAGCGGGGCATCCCGGAACTCATCCCCGAGCACCGCTAGGCCCCACCGCGAGAGACAAGGAGTGCAAACGGCCGGGCCCCCCCCGTGGGGGGGCGGGCCGGCGCACGGTGGGGGGGGTTTGAATCAAAAAAACACTGAGGGTGCTGGAAAAACAGGTAAGGCGGCGGGGGGAAGACGTGTGGAT
>NZ_JBSGTS010000003.1:284274-400645 GCF_053607525.1 Kribbella sp. NPDC055110 | reverse complement strand
CCTGGTTGGCGGTGGCGCGGCATTCCGCGGCGTTTTCCAGCAGGTCGCGGGTGGGGAGCGACTCCAGATCTTCCTCGAACATGTGTTTGATTCTATGCTATGCGGGGTGGCGGGTTCAAGTCGGTGGCGGGCTGGTTTCTCCTTGTCCACAAGGGGAAATGTCACAGGCGCGGCGTGCCAGGAAACGTGTATGCGGCGGCGGTCACGGGTCGGTGGTGGGTGGTCCGGAGGGGTGACGTGACTTGTCGGGAGCGCCAAGGTGGGCCGGCTGTGCTCTGTCCACGCGACACTGTCCTTCCAGTGCAATGCAGTGCAGGGCGGTGCGGTGCGGGTACCGCATCGCCTGGTACTTGCTGTCGTAGTCGTGCAGCTCCTCTTTGTGCCGGGAGATGAGCAGCAGCGAGTAGTCGGTCGTGGCGCCGACGACCAGGATGAAGAGGATGCCCTGGCTCGGCCGTTCAGTTGTAGTACGCCGTTCTTCGCCAGCGGACAGACCACGAGTGCGGCGAGCAGGATCCCGCTGAACGCGATCACGAAGTCCGCGAACACCCCGCCCGGGCCGGTGACGAAGACCTGTAGACCATTCGGTGTGAGGTCTTGTCTGATGTCGGGACGCAGTGCGTCCGCGACCGCGAACAGCACCGTCTGGTCCTGCTTGGCGACCACCGTCGACTCGGCCTGTTCGGAAGGAAGTTGGCGGTGTCGTTCTGCTGGACCTCGCTCAGCTTTCCGACCGCCCGGAACCTCTCACCTCCCCTGGAGGGGTGTGCGGGACCCGTTTCGGCGGCGTAACAACAAGATGACTACGCGGAAACACCCCGGTCATAGCGTCCTGGCCTAATCGAACAGGTCGGATGATCGGAGACACGCGATGACGCTCGAGGCAGGACCGGAGGTCGTCACTCCCCGCGACCAGACCGGTACGGTCGGAACGGTCGAAGCGCCGCGACGCGGGCGGTGGATCGATGTCTGGGATCCCGAGGACGCCACGTTCTGGGCCGGGAAAGGCCGGGCGCTGGCCCGGCGGAACCTGTGGCCCTCGATCTTCGCCGAGTTTCTCGGCTTCTCGGTGTGGCAGCTGTGGAGCATCGTCGTGGTGTCGATGCCCAAGGCGGGCTTCACCTACAGCACCGACCAGCTGTTCTGGCTGGTCGCGTTGCCGAGCCTGGTCGGCGCGACGCTGCGGTTGCCGTACACGTTCGCCGTACCGCGGTTCGGTGGGCGGAACTGGACGATCTTCTCCGCGTTGCTGCTGCTGATCCCGACTGCCGGGCTCTCGTACTTCATAACGCAGCCGGACACCTCGTTCTGGCTGATGGCGCTGGTCGCGGCGACGGCTGGTGTCGGTGGCGGAAACTTCGCCAGCAGCATGACGAACATCTCGTTCTTCTACCCGGAGAAGGAAAAGGGTTTCGCGCTCGGCGTGAACGCAGCCGGCGGAAACCTCGGGGTCGCGGTGGTGCAGCTGGTGGTGCCGATCGTGATCGTCGCGGGCGCCGGTCTCACGCTGAACCGGGCCGGTCTGATGTGGTTGCCGCTGATCGTGCTGGCCGCGTTCTGGGCCTGGAAGGCGATGGCCAACCTCTCGGTGGCGAACTCGTCGTTCCGTACGTCGATCGCCGCGGCGAAACGCCCGCACACGTGGGTGATCTCGTTCCTGTACATCGGCACGTTCGGGTCGTTCATCGGTTTCGGGGCGGCGTTCCCGCTGCTGATCAAGACCACTTTCCCGGACATCACGCCGGCGCATTTCGCGTTCCTGGGCGCCCTGGTCGGGTCGTTCGCGCGGCCGTTCGGCGGCAAGTTGTCCGACCAGGTCGGCGGCGCGTGGGTGACGGTCTGCTCGTTCGTGGTGATGGGCCTCGGAATCCTTTCCGCGGTGGTCGCGCTCAAGTCGGAAAGTTTCCCGGCGTTTCTGGCCAGTTTCCTGGTGCTGTTCGTGGCCAGCGGAATCGGCAACGGATCGACGTACCGGATGATTCCGGCGGTTTTCCGGCTCACGACGCCGGACGACTCGGGACGGGCCCGGCGTGAGGCGGCGGCGTGTATCGGGATCGCGTCCGCGGTCGGCGCGTACGGCGGTTTCCTGGTCCCGCGCGGATTCGCGATGTCGACGAGCCAGTTCGGATCGCTGATCCCGGCGCTCTACGTGTTCTGCGGTTTCTACGTGGTCTGTCTCGCGGTGACGTACCTCTGCTACCTGCGCAAGGGTGGCCCGCTCACCCGGGAGCGCGTGTGACGGCTGTTTCGACTCATTGTCCGTACTGCGCTCTGCAGTGCGCCACCACGTTGCACCCGGTCGCTCGGCCGGGTGCAGCACCAAGGACTGTCACCGTGCAGCCGCGCGACTTTCCTACCAATCGCGGTGGGTTGTGTCGTAAGGGCTGGACGGCTCCCGAGGTGCTCACGGTGCCGGACCGGCTCACCATGCCGCTGGTCCGCAACGCCGCGGGCGAGCTGGTGGAGACGAGTTGGGACACCGCGCTGGACTTCGTCGCCGACCGCATCAAGGCGTTGCAGGCCGCTCACGGGCGGGACGCGATCGCCGTGTTCGGTGGCGGCGGGCTGACGAACGAGAAAGCGTATGCGCTGGGCAAGTTCGCCCGCGTGGCGCTCAAGACAGCGAATGTGGACTACAACGGCCGGTTCTGTATGTCGTCGGCGGCCGCGGCGACGAACCGGGCGTTCGGGATCGATCGCGGGTTGCCGTTTCCGCTGGCCGATCTGGGCGGTGCCGGTGCGGTCCTGCTGGTCGGCAGCAATATCGCGGAAACGATGCCGCCGGCGGTAGCGCATCTGCAGGGCGCACGCGACACGGGTGGACTTCTGGTCGTCGACCCGCGTCGCTCCGCCACCGCCGGACTGACTGAGGAAAACGCTGGAATTCACCTGCAGGCAACGCCTGGCACCGATCTCGCATTGGTCCTCTCGCTCACCCACGTGGTGCTGCAGGAAGGTCTGGCGGATACGGCGTACCTGCAGGAGCGGACGGATGATCCTGACGCGCTCGTCCGTACGACGGCGTCCTGGTGGCCGGAGCGGGCCGAGCGGGTGACTGGTGTGCCGGCCGCGACGATCCGGCGGGCGGCGCGGGTGCTGGCGGCTGCTGCTCCGGTGCATGGTGGCGCCGGGGCGTTCATCCTGACGGGCCGCGGGGCTGAGCAGCACAGCAAGGGCACCGACACGGTGACTGCTTGCATCAACCTCGCGTTGGCGCTTGGCCTGCCTGGCCGGTTGGGCAGCGGGTATGGCTGCATCACCGGGCAAGGAAACGGGCAGGGTGGTCGTGAGCACGGGCAGAAGGCGGACCAGCTGCCTGGATACCGGAGCATCTCGGACCCGGCGGCGCGGGAGTACGTCGCTGGTGTCTGGGGTGTGGATCCGGACGAGTTGCCGGGGCCGGGGAAGAGCGCGGTCGAGCTGATCAATGCGCTCGGTACGGCGGATGGTCCGAAGGCGCTGCTGGTGCACGGGAGCAATCTGCTTGTGTCGGCGCCGCATCTGTCGTCGGTACGGGAGCACCTCGCATCGCTCGATCTGCTGGTTGTCGCGGACGTCGTACCTTCGGAAACCGCACTGCTCGCGGACGTGGTGTTTCCGGTCACGCAGTGGGCCGAGGAGGACGGGACGATGACGTCCCTCGAAGGCCGGGTACTGCGGCGGCGTGTAGCGGTGGCCGCGCCGGGTGAGGTGCGGAGCGATCTCGCGGTGTTCGCAGGGATCGCGGAAAGGCTCGGCGTACCAGGGTTTTCGACGGATCCGGCTGAGGTGTTCGAGGAGCTGCGGCGGGCGAGTGCCGGCGGGAAGGCCGACTACTCGGGGATCACATGGGCGCGCTTGGATGCGGACGAGGCGTTGTTCTGGCCGGTGCCGCACGACGGGCATCCGGGAACGCCGCGGTTGTTTTCCGACGGATTTCCGACGGCGGACGGGCGCGCGCACGTCGTACCGGTCGATCACCGGCCGGTCGCGGACGATCTCAGTACGGAGGCACCGCTCTATCTGGTGACGGGACGGTTGCTACAGCACTATCAGAGCGGCGCGCAGACGCGGCGGGTTCCGGAGCTGGCGGAGGCCGAGCCGGAGGTGTACGCCGAGATTCATCCGCGGGTCGCCGCGCAGTTAGGGATCGGCGACGGGCGTCCACTGCGGTTGCGGACCGCGCGCGGATCGATGATGCTGCCGGCCCGGGTGACGGCCGACGTCCGGCCGGACACCGTTTTCGTGCCGTTCCACTTCGGTGGCGCCGAGGCGGTCAACGAGCTGACCAACGACGCCCTCGACCCGGTATCGGGGATGCCCGAGTTCAAGGCGTGTGCCGTCGAAGTCACCGCCGCTGCCCTGCCAGCAACAGGGGTGTCGGCATGAGAGTAGTGATCATCGGCGGTGGGATGGCCGGGCGGCGGCTGGCCCAGCTAGTGGAGTACGACGTAACGGTCCTCGGCGACGAGCCGTCGTACAACCGGGGCCGGTTGACCGAGTACGTCGCTGGCCGCGCGGAGGTTGCTGTTGGCAACGAGCTGCTCCGGACTGCGGTGGCGGTAGATCGGGTACGGCGGGTTGTAACCGACGATCGCGGCCGGGAGTACCAGTACGACCGGTTGGTGTTCGCAACCGGCGCCGTGCCGGTGGTTCCGGAGGGCATCGAGGGCGGGCAGCTGCTGAGGTCGATGGACGACGCACGGGTGGTGGTTGCGGCGGCCGGGGCGGCCCGGCGTGCCGTTGTTCTCGGGGGCGGGGTGCTCGGGGTTGAGACTGCCTGTGCGCTGCGTGAACGTGGAGTCGCGGTCACGCTGGTGCACGACGGTGAAACCCTGCTGGACAAGACGATTCGCGCGTCCGCCGGACGTCGCGTGACGCGCGCGGTCCGGAAGCTCGGCATCGAGGTGCTCCTCAACACGGAAACTGACGGAACGGAAACAAGGAACGGCGATTTCCGCGCCCTCAGGCTGCGGAACGGCCGCCAGGTGTTCGGCGATCTGCTGGTCGTCGCGTGCGGTGTCCGGGCCCGCACCGACCTGGCCACCGACCTAGCGACCGGCCTGACGGTGCGCGACGGAATCGTCGTGGACGACACACTGACGAGCCCGGACGACCCACGGGTGCACGCGATCGGCGACTGCGCCGAGATCGACGGCCGCGTCACCGGCACCGTCGACGCTGCGTGGACACACGCCGAGGCACTGGCGAAGCACCTGATGAACGAGACCACGCAGCTACCCGGCTACGAGGTCGTGCGCGTGACGGCCGGCGGCCTCGACCTGCTTGTTCTCGGCGACAAGGACGAAGCCGGGGAAGTGGTCCGGCTCGAGGACGGGTCGCGGTACGTGCGGGCCGTCCTGCGGGACGGTGTGGTGCGGTCGGCCGTGGCAGTTGGTGCCCCCGAGGTCGCCGCGGAGCTGGTGCTGCTGGCCGACAGAGGTACGCCGGTGGTCGCGGACGGTTTGTTCGCGGAAAACGCCGTACAGAACAACGCCGTACAGAACAAGAAAGTGGCGACCGTCTGCAGGTGCAACGGCGTCACCAGGGTCGCGATCGAAGCGGCCTGGCGTGAAGGTGCCGACAGTGTCGCCGGCATCGCCGCCACGACGCGGGCGACGACCGGGTGCGGAAGCTGCACCGGCGCCGTCGGCGAACTGCTCGACCGCTTCCGGCGCGGCGAGACCGAACCAGTCCCGAGCAGGAGGGCGACGATGGCAGAGCTGAACCAGGCCAAGCACGTGGTGGTGGTCGGCGGAGGCATGGTCGCACACCGCCTGGTGGAGGCGTTGCGGCAACGCGACACCGACGTCACCTACCGGATCACGGTCTTCGGCGAAGAGCCGCGGCTGCCGTACGACCGGGTCGCGCTGACCAGCTACTTCTCCGGCCGCGACCCGCAGGACCTGTCGCTCGGCGACCCGGACCTCTGGGACGACCCGGCGGTCAACCTGCGCAAGGGCGTACAGGTCACCTCGATCGACACGACGGCGAAGACCGTCACCACAGCGCGCGGCGAGGAGGTCGGGTACGACGAACTCGTCCTGGCGACCGGCTCCGCGGCGTTCGTCCCGCCGGTGAAGAACAACGACGCGCAAGGCTGCTTCGTCTACCGGACCGTCGACGACGTCGCCGCACTCCGCGTGTACGTCGAACGCCTGAAGAGCGAAGGCAAGCAGGTCAACGGTGTCGTCGTCGGCGGTGGTCTGCTCGGCCTCGAAGCCGCCGGTGCACTAACAGCTTTAGGGGCAGCGACCAAGGTCGTCGAGTTCGCGCCCCGGCTGATGCCGGTGCAGGTCGACGAGGGCGGCGGTTCCGCGCTGGCCCGGCTGATCGAGGGCCTCGACGTCGACGTACTGACCGGGACGCAGTGTCAGCGCGTGAAACTCACCCCGCAGGGTGCGGCCCGCGCGATGGCTGTTGCCGACGGCCCCGATCTGCCGGCCGACGTGGTGGTCTTCGCGGCCGGCGTGCGGCCGCGTGACGAGCTCGGCCGCGAAGCCGGGCTGCAGATCGGCGAGCGCGGCGGTGTCGTGGTCGACGAAGCCTGCCGTACGTCCGTTCCTGGTGTCTGGGCGATCGGCGAAGTGGCTTGTATCGAGGGGCGCGTGTGGGGCCTGATCGCCCCCGGCTACACGATGGCCGAGATCGTCGCCGACCGCTTGCTCGGCGGCGAAGCGACGTTCCCGGGCGCGGACACGTCGACGAAGCTGAAGCTGCTCGGTGTCGATGTCGCGAGCTTCGGTGACGCGTTCGGCGCCACCGAGGGCGCGCTGGACATCGTGTACGCCGACCCGGTGGCCGGTGTCTACAAGAAGCTCGTGTTGTCCGACGACGCCCGTACCCTGCTCGGCGGCATCCTCGTAGGCGACGCGTCGGCGTACTCCGGACTCCGGCCGATGGTCGGCCGGGAGCTCGGGGCGGACCCAGCCGCGTTCCTGCTGCCCGAGGGCTCCGGTCCGGTACAGCTCGAACTGCCGGACGACGCGCCGGTGTGCTCGTGCAACAACGTGTCTGCGGGGACGATCCGGTGCTCCGTGCGGGACGAGGGCTGCACCGACATCAAGTCGGTGTGTGCGAAGACCAAGGCAGGCACGAGCTGTGGTTCCTGCCTGCCGATCGTGAAGAACCTGCTCGACACCGAGCTCACCAAGGCCGGGGTCGAGGTCAGCAAGGCGCTCTGTGAACACTTCGCACTCAGCAGGGCCGAGCTGTTCGACGTCGTCCGGATCACCGAGCTGCGGACGTTCAGCGAGATCGTCGAGCGGCACGGCAGCGGTCGCGGGTGCGACATCTGCAAGCCCGTGGTCGCGTCCATTCTGGCGAGTCTGGACCCGGCCGGTCACGTGCTCGAGGGCGAGCGCGCGACGCTGCAGGACACCAACGACCATGTGATGGCCAACATGCAGAAGGACGGCACGTACTCCGTCGTACCGCGGATTCCCGGTGGTGAGATCACGCCGGAGGGGCTGATCACGATCGGCGAGGTGGCGCGTGACTTCGGGCTGTACACGAAGATCACCGGCGGCCAGCGGGTCGACCTGTTCGGGGCGCGCATCGAGCAGCTGCCGGCGATCTGGAAACGACTGGTGGACGCGGGGTTCGAGTCGGGACATGCGTACGGCAAGGCGCTCAGGACCGTGAAGTCGTGCGTCGGGTCGACCTGGTGCCGGTACGGCGTACAGGACTCGGTCGGGATGGCGATCGCGCTGGAACTGCGGTACCGCGGGCTGCGGTCGCCGCACAAGCTCAAGCTCGGCGTCTCCGGCTGTGCGCGGGAGTGCGCGGAGGCGCGCAGCAAGGACGTCGGCGTGATCGCGACCGAGAAGGGCTGGAACCTGTACGTCGGCGGCAACGGCGGCATGACGCCCCGGCACGCCGAGTTGCTCGCCTCGGACCTGACGGACGAGCAGCTGTTCCAGGCGATCGATCGGTTCCTCATGTACTACGTCCGCACCGGTGATCGCCTGCAGCGGACATCGGTGTGGATGCGCGAGATCGGTCTGGATCAGGTGCGGGACGTCGTACTCGACGACAGCCTTGGGATCGCGGCCGACCTGGACGCCGCGATGGCCAAGCACGTCGACTCGTACGTCGACGAGTGGCAGGCGACGCTGAACGATCCCGGCAAGCTGGCCCGGTTCGTGTCGTTCGTGAACGCGCCGGACCAGCCCGACGCCGACCTGCGGTACGTGGTCGAGCGCAACCAGCCGCGCCCGGCCACCTCGGCCGAACGCGGGCAGCTGGAGCCGGTGCTGCTGGCCGGCCCTCGATTGGAGGTACGCCGATGACGATCGCGGCTGTTGGAGCGACGGTGATCTGTGCTCTGGAGGAACTGCTGCCGGAGCGCGGTGTCGCGGCGCTGCTGGGGGACACGCAGATCGCGTTGTTCCGGACGCACGACGACGAGGTGTTTGCCATCGGCAACCAGGATCCGTTCAGCGGGGCGAACGTGATGTCGCGGGGCATCGTCGGCAGCCGCGGCGACGTACCGACGGTGGCGTCGCCGATGTTCAAGCAGGTCTTCGATCTGCGCACCGGGGTGTGCCTGGACGAGCCGGAGGTGGCGCTGCCGGTGTACCCGGTCGAGGTCGTCGACGGACAGGTCGTGGTGGGTCCAGGTGACCACTAGGCCGGGGCCGCTCAGCGGCTGCGCGATCGCCATCACGGCGCATCGGCGTGCGGAGGACCTGATCGCGTCGTTCGAGCGGCGCGGCGCGAAGGTGCTGCACGCGCCGACCCTGCAGATCGTGCCGGTCGCCGACGACCACACGCTGATCGAGGCGACCCGGCGGGTGATCGCGAACCCGCCGGACGACGTCGTGGTCACCACCGCGGTCGGGTTCCGCGGGTGGGTCGAGGCGGCCGATACCGCAGGGCTTGCCGCCGATCTGCTGGGGACGTTGGAGCGGTCGCGGCTTCTCGCCCGCGGTCCGAAGGCACGCGGCGCGATCCGCGCGGCCGGGCTGGTCGAGCACTGGTCGGCGCGGTCGGAGACGACGGCCGAGGTGGTCGAATGGTTGCGCGCGCAGGGCGTCGTCGGGCGGAAGATCGTCGTACAGTTGCACGGTTTGTCGGATCCCGCGTTGCAGGATGCCTTGCGGGCGGCCGGTGGGTCGGTGCGTGGGCTGGAGGTGTACCGGTGGGGGCCGTCGCCCGATCCGGTCGCTGTCGAGCGGATGATCTCGCAGGTCTGCGCGGGGACCGTCGACGCCGTCGTACACACGTCGGCACCAGGTGCGCAGGCGATGCTCGACGCGGCGGCGTTGAACGGGCAGTACGACGACCTCACGTCGGCGTTGCGGACCGGGCGGGCGCTGAACGCCTGCGTCGGTCCTGTGACTGCGGGACCCTTCAGGGCGTTGGGGCTGGAGCCGCTGGTGCCGGACCGGTACCGGCTGGGTGCGCTGATCCGGATCGTGACCGATCGGCTCACCGACGACAACGCGCGGTCGATCGAAACGGCGTTCGGGCAGTTGGTGATCCGTGGTGGGGCGGCCGTGCTGGACGGCGTCGTAATGCCGCTGGGTCCCGGGCCGCGCGCTGTCCTGGCGGCGCTGGTTGCGGCCGGGGGCGATGTCGTGTCGCGTCCTGAGTTGCTGGCTGTCCTGCCCGGTGCGGAGGACGTGCACGCGGTCGAGGTGACGGTGAATCGGCTGCGTACTGCGGTTGGTCGTCCCGAGTTGGTGCGCACCGTCGTACGGCGTGGTTATCGGCTCGCTGTCGAACCGGCGGGCGTTCCGACATGACCGATCTTGTGGCGGTGGCCCACGGTACGGCGGATCCGCGCGGTATCCGGGTGGTGCACGAGGTCGTCCGGGAGATGGCTCGTCAACGGCCGGACCTTCCTATTTCGTTGGGATTCGTCGATCTGCTCACGCCGGCGCTCCCGTCTCTCGTTCGCCGCATCGCTACGGGTGCTGAGGACGCTGTCGTCGTACCGCTCCTGCTGAGCTCCGGCTACCACGTGTACGTCGACGTCGCCGCCGAAGCGCTGCGCTACCCCGGGCAGGTTCACGCGGCCGCTGCGCTGGGTCCGGATCCCGTGCTGGTCGAGATCCTCGCGGACCGGCTGGGGGACCTGTCCCACGTGGACACCGTCGTACTGGCCGCCGCCGGCTCCTCCGACCCGCGCGCCCTGGCCGACTGCGAAACAACCGCCAGACTCCTGTCCGCACGCGTCGACCGACCGGTCCAGGTGGCCTACGTATCAGGCGCCGGCACCCGCCTCCCCGACGTCGTGTCCCGCACCCCGGGCCGCTTGGCCGTGGCGACGTACCTCCTTGCCCCCGGTACCTTCCACAACCTCATCCGCCGCCAAGCCCACCCCCACCCCGTCACGGCCCCCTTGGCCCCCGACCCCCGCCTGGCCACCCTCGCCCTGACCCGCTACAACCAAGCCCGCCGCACCGCCCTGCTGTCGTGCGCGTGAGCCTAGGATCTGCAGCTCGACAGTACGTATACGACTACTGCCGGAGAACCCCGCCTGACCGCCGCTCGGATCCGGCGCCAATGGGCATATACGTACTGTCGAGCGGTCGGCCGTTGCTTGCGCGTGAGGTTCAAGCTCTCGTTCTGGAGAGCTAGGCCTAGGGTGTGTCGAGTGCGGGGCCGAGGTGGGCTTCTTCGTAGGCGTAGTGCGCCTCCAGGGTTTCGGCCAGGTGTGTGAGGTCGGCTCGGAGGCGCTGGGCTTGTGCTGGGGTTGCGGTGGTCAGGTTCTCGACTGCGGCGGTTAGCTGTTTGTTGAGCTCGGCAACGGTTGCGTGTTCTTGGGTTAGGCGATCCAGGGCTGGTTTGAGGTCGGGGAAGTCTGCGGCTAGGCGGGGGAAGACGCTGTCTTCGCGTGAGTGGTGGGCGTGGAGCGACTCGCAGAACGTGAGGCAGTGTTGGTGGAGGGTCTTGGTGAGGGTGGGGGCGGGGCCTGAGCCGGCGAGGTACGCGTCGACCGCCGTGAGGGTCGTGGACAGTTGCTCGCGGAGGCCGTTGTGGATTTCCTTCAGTTGCGCGGTCGCCGCGCCTACGCGGGCGGGGGTCAGCGCGACGACGGCGATCACGCGGTCGGTGTTCTGCTGGTACGTCGCGAACGCGGGATCCCGCTCCGCCTGTACGCCGTACAACCGGTCTCGTTCCGCGCCGGTGATCTCGGCGGCGATCGCGTCGTACCGGATGCCATCGACCTCGACGGTGACGAGTGGGTTGGCGCGGGTGTTGTGCAGCCAGGCGGGGGATTGCGGGCGGCCGGCGTTGCTGGCGAACACGAGGAGCCGGCCGTTGTCCTCGGCGTACGCGATGGTGACGGTCCGTGCGGTCCCCGACCGCGCGCCGGTGGTGGTGAGCTCGAGGAGCATGCGCCTAACCTTTGACTCGGAAACTGATTTAGCTTTGCAAGCAAAGTAGTTTTGAGGACAAAGGTATGTCAAGCGTCGATGACAGCATCCGCACGCTCCTGCTGCTGATGCCGCGGATGGTGGGGCGGACGAAGCGGCTCAAGGTGCCCGAGGAGCTGGCCGGCCTGAATCTGGCGCCGCGGCACCTCAGCCTGTTCGCCTACCTGCTGTTCGACGGCCCGCTGGGCGTCAACGAACTGGCCGAGCGCCTCGAAGTCACCCCCGCCACGGTCAGCCTGATGGTCACCGAGCTGACCCGCAAAGGCATCCTCGAACGTCAGGAGGACCCCACCGACCGCCGTCGCGCCATCATCACCCTCTCCGACCACCACCGCCCGGCCATCGACGCCTGGCTCGCCCGCGGCGCCCGAGCCTGGCGCGCCGCGCTCGAACCCCTGACTGACGCGGAGCGGGAGCTGTTCGTGAGGACGCTCAGGGCTTACGAAGAGGCGATCTGAGCGCGGCCAGGTCGGTGCGGCAGCGGTTCTCCACCTCGGCGAGGTCCTGGAGGGTTTCCTCGATGTCGCGGCGGCGTTGTTCCAGTTCGGTGCGGCGGTGGGTGATCTGGTCGAGGAGGTAGACGAGCTGGCCTTCCTCGCCGGGTTCGGCGTCGTACATGTCGACGATCCGGGCGATCTCGTCGAGGGAGAAGCCGAGGCGTTTGCCGCGCAGGATGAGGGCGAGGCGGACGCGGTCGCGGGGGTGGTAGACGCGGGTGGTGCCGCGGCGTTCGGGGGTGAGCAGGCCGCGGTCCTCGTAGAACCGGATCGTTCGCAGCGTGACGTCGTACTCGGCGGCCAGTTCGGCGATCGACCAGGTCTCAGCGGACACCTGGCTATTGTGCATGCTGCTCAGCGTGCTTTACGTTTACGTAAGCGTCAAGTACAAGGAGTGCCGCATGTTCGAGTTGTCCGCGGAGCATCAGGAGTTCCGTCGTAGTGTTCGTGACTTCGCGGAGGCCGAGATCGGGCCGCACGCGGCCGAGTGGGACCGCAAGCACTACTTCCCGGTGGAGGTCGTGCAGAAGATGGGGCGGCTCGGGCTGTTCGGGCTGACGGCGCCGGAGGAGTACGGCGGTGCGGGCGGTGACTTCACCAGCCTGTGCGTGGCGATCGAGGAGATCTCCCGGGTCGACCAGTCGATGGGGATCACGCTCGAGGCGGCGGTCGGGCTCGGCATCAACCCGATCCTGACGTTCGGCACCGACGAGCAGAAGGCCGCCTGGCTGCCCGACCTGGTCGCGGGCAACCAGCTGGCCGGGTTCGGGCTGACCGAGCCGGAGTCCGGGTCGGACGCCGGCGCCACCAAGACCCGCGCGGTCGTCGACAACGGCGAGTGGGTGATCGACGGCTCGAAGCAGTTCATCACCAACTCGGGCTCGAGCATCACGAGCTGCGTGACCGTGACCGCGCGGACCGGCGAGCGCGCGGACGGGAAGCCCGAGATCTCCACGATCATCGTGCCGAGCGGTACGCCGGGATTCACCGCGGAAGCGGCGTACGACAAGCTCGGCTGGCATGCCAGCGACACGCACCCGCTGTCGTTCGTCAACTGCCGGGTTCCGGAGGCCAACCTGCTCGGCCGACGCGGTAAGGGTTTCGCGCAGTTCCTCGCGACGCTCGACGACGGCCGGGTCGCGATCGCGGCGGTCGCGCTCGGCTGTATCCGCGCCTGTCTGGAGATGTCCGTGCAGTACGCCGGGGAGCGCCAGACGTTCGGCGGACCGATCGGTCGCAAGCAGGGCGTGGCGTTCCAGATCGCCGACCTGAAGGTGATGGCGGACGCGGCCGAACTGCTCGTCTACCGTGCTGCCGCCTTGAAGGATTCTCAAGCACCGATGCAGGAGTTCAAGCAGGCCGCGTCGGTCGCCAAGCTGTACGCGACCGAGTCCGCGGTCACCGCGACCCGGATCGCCACGCAGGTCTTCGGCGGCTACGGCTTCATGGAGGAGTACCCGGTCACCCGGTTCTACCGTGACGCCAAGATCCTCGAGATCGGCGAGGGTACGTCGGAGGTCCAGCGGATGCTCATCGCCCGGTCGCTCGGGCTACCGGTGGAATGATGCAGGCATGACCCACGACCACTGGACCGAGGTCAAGGTCGCCCGCGAGGCGACCCTCGCCCCGCCCGAGAAGGCGGCGGCGAAACTCAAGAGCCAGAACAAGCTGTACGTCCGCGACCGGATCGCGCTGCTGGTCGACGAGGGCAGCTTCGTCGAGGACGCGCAGCTGGCGAACGCGCTGAACGCGGGCCTGCCCGCCGACGGCGTCGTCACCGGGCGCGCGCTCGTCGACGGCCGGCCGGCGCTGATCGTCGCCAACGACCCGACCGTGAAGGCCGGTTCGTGGGGCGCGCGGACGGTCGAGAAGATCGTCCGGATCACCGAGGTCGCGATCCGCGACGAGCTGCCGGTCTTCTGGCTGATCGACTCCGCCGGCGCCCGGATCACCGACCAGGTCGACCTGTTCCCGGGCCGTCGCGGCGCGGGGCGGATCTTCCACAACCAGGTCGCGCTGTCCGGCAAGGTCCCGCAGATCTGCTGCCTGTTCGGCCCGTCCGCGGCGGGCGGCGCGTACATCCCGGCGTTCTGCGACATCGTGATCATGGTCGACGGCAACGCCTCGATGTACCTGGGCTCGCCCCGGATGGCCGAGATGGTCGTCGGCGAGAAGGTCACGCTGGAGGAGATGGGCGGCGCCCGGATGCACACCAGTGTCTCCGGCTGCGGCGATCTGCTCGCCTCCGACGACACCGAGGCGATCGAGCTGGCGAAGCAGTACTTCTCCTACCTGCCCGGTTCGTGGCGCTCGCGTCCCCCGTCGTACGACGCCTCGGACGCTGGTCGCGACTTCACGCGCGACCTGGTGCCGGCCGAGGAGAGTATCGGCTTCGATATCCACGATGTGATCGACGCACTTGTCGACGCGGACACGTTCTTCGAGATCAAGCCGGCGTACGCGCCGGAGCTCGTGGTCGGGTTCGGGCTGCTCGCGGGGCAGGTGGTCGGGATCGTCGCGAACCAGCCGGCGGTGAAGGGCGGCGTACTGTTCGTCGACTCGGCGGACAAGGCGGCGCGGTTCATCTGGCTGTGCGACGCGTTCAACGTGCCGCTCGTGTACCTGTGCGACGTACCGGGGTTCATGATCGGCAGCGAGGTCGAGCGGGCCGGCATCATCCGGCACGGCGCGAAGATGATCACCGCGGTGTCGGAGGCGACCGTGCCGACGGTGTCCGTGATCGTCCGGAAGGCGTACGGCGCCGGGCTGTACGCGATGTGCGGACCCGGGTTCTCGCCGGACGCGTGTGTCGCGTTGCCGACCGCGAAGATCGCCGTGATGGGGCCGGAGGCGGCGATCAACGCCGTGTACTACAACAAGATCCAGGAGATCGCCGACGAGGGCGAGCGGGTCGAGTACGTGTCCAAGTTGCGCGAGGAGTACGAGACCGATATCGACATCCTCCGGCTGGCCGCGGACCTGGTCATCGACGCGATCATCGAGCCGGAGAACCTCCGCGCCGACCTGATCGCCCGACTCGCCGCGGCCCAGTCCAAGGACCGGACCTTCTCGCACCGCAGACATGGCGTGCCACCGGTGTAGTTAGGGTCGGACCATGAACTTCGCGCAGCAGGTCCGATCACGGGAGAAGCTGGTCGGGTACTGGATCACGCTGGACGTGCCGCCGGTCGCCGAGCGGATCGCCAGGCTGGGATACGACTACGTGGTGCTCGACGGGCAGCACGGGCTGATCGGGTACCAGGGGCTGCTGACCGGGCTGCTCGCGATCGACGCCGGGTCCGCGATCGGGCCGCGCCCGTCGGTCGGGCTGGTGCGGGTCGAGGCGAACAATCCGACGCCGATCGGGCGCGCGCTCGACGCCGGGGCGACCGGCGTGATCGTGCCGCTGATCGACAGCGCGGACGACGTGGCTCGGGCGGTGCGGGCGGCGAAGTACCCGCCGGTGGGTGTGCGCTCGTTCGGGCCGATACGGGCTTCGTTGCGGATCGGTCCGGTGCCGGCGGACAGCAACGACGCTACCGTCGTACTCGCGATGATCGAAACGGCCCTCGGCCTGCAGAACGTCGCCGAGATCTGCGCGACGCCCGGTCTCGACGGCGTGTACGTCGGCCCGTCGGACCTCAGCCTCGCGCTCGGCGCCCGCTTCCCGGGTGACCCGGACGTCGAGGGTCCGTTCGAGGAGGCGGTCGAGCTGATCGCCCGCACCGCGCGGGACGCCGGGATCGCCGCGGGCATCCACACCTTCGACGGCGAGTCCGCGAAGAAGCGCCTGGACCAGGGCTACACCTTCGCCACCGTCGCCTCCGACCTCAGCCACCTCGAGGCGATCGCCGCGGCACATCTCGACGCGGCTCGTTCGTAGGGCGGACCTCCGCCACTCACCAACCGCTCCGGCTCCGGGCGGTTCACGCTCAGCTGGCGGCCGACACGGGCCGTCGGCACGGGTTGGTGAGTGGGGGCCGTCCGGAACACCCCGACGCCTTCGCGGGTTAAGTTCTTCAGAGGACACCCGAGGAGGCTGGGGATGAAGGCACCCGAGCGTGGTGCGTTGCCGCTGGGGCTGGCGGCGACGTTGGGGCGGACGTACGGGCGGTTGACCGAGACGGTGCAGGGGCTCAGCGACGCGGACTTCCAGCGCGAGACCCGGTGTGCCGGCATGCCCGTCGGCCCGTTGCTCGTGCATCTGCTGTACGACGCTCAGCGCGCCCTGATCGCGTTCGCGAGCCCGGCCGCAGTCGAACCGGATCGGGATTTCGTCACGTACTGGCACGACTTCCCTCCGCAGCCCGACGGCGACACGAGTTTCGTGCGGAGCGTCGCGGCGGCGTACCGCAAACCGGGTCTGCTCGTGCAGCACTGGCGTGAGGTGTCCGAGGCGGCCGTCCGGGCGAGCGCGGCCGGGCTGGCGACCAAAGGGCATCGGGTCGAGACGCAGGGTCACGTCCTGCGGGCGGTCGACTTCGTCGCCACCTTGGTGCTTGAGGCAACGGTCCATCATCTCGACCTGATCGTCGGGTTGCCGGACGCGCCGGAGCCCGATCCCGAAGGCCTGCAGGTCACGGCGCGCACGTTGGACGGGCTGTTCGGCCCGCAGGCGTGGGACGTGATCGCGTGGGACACCACGACGTACGTCCTGAAGGCAACGGGTCGGGTACCGCTCGACGAGGACGACCTGGCGATGCTCGGGCCGTACGCGAGCCGCCTGCCCCTGCTCTAGAAGACCCCGGCGAACGGGTCTTCCAGGTCAGTCCAGTCGAGGCTCGCCAGTTCGGACTCGGTGAGGAGGCAGGCGTCGAGGACCGACTGGAGGCGAGCGGGGTCGAGACCCATGCCGGTCGCGACCACGGTGCATTCGGCCAGGTGCTCGGTCTCCGACCATTCGCCGAGCATCCCGAGCGACGCGCTGTACCCGGCGGACTCCCACCGCACGCGCTGGGTCGGACGGTTCGCCAGCCAAACCACGCCGCGACTGCGAACCACCCCGTCCACGATGTCCTCGAGCGCATCGTTCAGCCGCGTGGGATGCAACGGCCGCGTCGACCGCCACAGCACGGTCGTCACGCCGTCGCCGCTCGGCTGCACGCGATCCGACGCCGCGAGTTCGCCGGCCCACGACTCGGCCGCCTCGAAGTCGAATCGCCCGGTCCGCGCGACCGGCCCGTTCGGTACGCCGGCAGCGTCCGCCATCACCACCGACGTCCGCGGGTTCAGGTGCAGCAGCAGGTTTTCGAGCCGCTCGACCGCCGTACTGCGATGCGCGTTGGCCAGCACGCACACGTCGGCGTACTCGACCTGGCGTGCGGTCAGCTCCGCAACATTCCGCCGATCCGGCAGGCCGAGCGCGAGGCCGCGCTCGGCGAGCAGCTCGTCGCCGGACAGTTGCGCAACCAGCAGTACGGCGTCGACGACGCAGGTGACCGTGTCGACGACGAGCTCCGGTAGGACGGACGTCAACGTGGTGACCAGCGGCCGCGCCTCCATCGCCGGTGGTGCCGCGAGGACGAGGTGGTCCCAGTGCCCGCGTGCGACCAGCGTCTCCAGTAACGGTACGAGCGACTCGATCAGCTGGCATGCGCCGCAGTCGTCCCCGACCGTGAATTCGCCCGCGTCGATCGGCCCCGACGCGTCCTGGACCCGCCAGGACAGCACGCCCCGACCGGGTAGGTCGTCCTGCTCGATCACGACGACCACGGTGGTGGCGTCGGTCATCGCTTCCAGCACGGGCTCCCGCAACGTCGTGGAAAGCCCCACCAACAAGGACAACGGAGTTTTCGCTTGGGCGGTCATGGCATCAGTATATGAAAACGGTTTTCATCAGTCCAGAGGCCCGCGCATCTGGTAGGTAAAGGGCATGACGATCGAGATCGGGCGGTTCGCGGGTGAGTGGGACGAGCTTCTGGAGCTGCTGGACATGGCGTTCTCGGCGCCGTGGACCGACGAGCAGTACGAGTCCGAGCGGCGGGTCTGGGAGCGTGAGCGCAGCATCGTCGCGAGCGAGGACGGACAGCTCGTCGGGCACACCGGCACGTTCTCGCACCTGATGACGGTGCCCGGCGGGCAGTTGCCGGTCGCGGGCGTGACGATGGTCGGCGTCCGGGCGACGCATCGGCGGCGCGGCATCCTGCGGGATCTGATGCGCACGCAGTTGACCGACATCCACGAGGCCGGCCGCGAACCGTTGGCGGCGCTGACCGCGAGCGAGCCGGTGATCTACCCGCGGTTCGGGTACGGGCTAGCGTCCGACCACCAGGCGATCGTCGTACCCAAGGCGTCCCGCACGCTGCGCCCGGTGGCCGGCATCGACGACATCCGGATCCGGTACGTCGGCGTACACGAGAATCTCGCCCGCTGCGCCGAGCTGCGGAACACGCTGGCGCTGGAGCAGCCTGGTGTGTGCCGGCACGACGAGCGGTGGCAGGAGTACGCGGTCAGCCCGACCGTCACGAGCAACGTCGCGAACGCGTCCAAGGTGCGCTGCGTCGTCGCCGAGCGGGACGGCGAGCTGACCGGGTTCGCGCACTACCGGACGAAGCGCGCGGAGAAGGGGTACGTCGACGTACAGCGGGTGCATGCGATGGACATCGCGTCGCATGCGGCCCTGTGGCGGTACCTGCTCGAACCCGACCTGCTCAGCGAGACGCGGTGCGCGATGCTCGCGTCGGACGACCCGCTGCTGGACCTGCTGCTCGACCCGCGGGCGCCGGGGCCGATCACGCGGGACGGTCTGTGGATCCGGCCGGTCGACGTACGGCGTGCGCTCGCGGAGCGGACGTACGCGCGCGACCTCGACGTTGTGCTGGACGTGGTCGACGACTTCCTCCCGTGGAACGCGGGCCGCTGGCACCTGAGCGGCGGACCGGACGGCGCTTCGTGTGAATCCGTGTCGCGAGACGCCGACCTCGCGCTCGATGTCCGCGATCTGGGCGCCGTCTACCTCGGCCGCCCGTCGCTCACGAGGCTCGCCCGGGCAGGTCTCGTCACCGAACACACCCCAGGGGCCCTGGCCGCAACCGCGGAAGCGTTTTCCGCATCTCGGCTGCCGTTCCTCGATACAGCCTTTTGAGGAGGTAGCCTGCCCAGATGCAGACGCAGCGTCGGGGTGCGCTCGCGGGGGTTGCCGTGCTGCTCGTGGGGCTCGTGGTGGCCGGCTTCGTCGTGCTCGCCTCCGCGAGCGGTCCGGTGCGCCCGGTCAACGACAGCACGCTGAGCGCGAGCCCGCGGCCGCTGCCGACCATCGCGGTGACCGAGACCCCGCAGCAGCAGTCACAGCCGACGCCGCGCATCCTTCCGCAGCACGAGACACCGGCGTGGGTGCTGTCGATGTGGCAGGCCGTGGTCTACCTGATCATCGCCGCGATCGTGGGGTTCATCCTGCTGGTCATCGTTCGGATCTTGCGCCGGGTCCGGCTTCCGCAGGTGGAGGCCGGTGAGCCCGACTGGGAGCGGATCAAGGCGGAGCGACTGGCCGAGGCGGTCGACACGGGCCTGGCTCGCATCGACAGCGGTACGGCGACGGACGCGGTCGTCGCGTGCTGGGTCGCGTTGGAGGAGGCGGCGGCGTCGGCCGGCGTACCGCGAGATCCGTCCGAGACTCCGGCCGAATTCACTGTGCGCGTGCTCGGGATCGGCGGGATCTCAGAACCGCAGCTGATCCGGCTCGGTGAGCTGTACCGCGAGGCGCGGTACTCGACGCACGGGTCCAGCGAGCAGGCGCGGACGGAGGCGCGGGCCGCGCTGCTGCGACTGCGGGAGGAGCTCGCCGCAGCCCATCCGGTCGAGGCGGAGGCCCTATGACGTCGTACCGCTGGACGCCCTTGGAAGAGAAGGGACCGCCGCCGCCGAAGGCCAAACGGTCCCTTTGGCCGAGCAAACTGCTTGTGCAGCACCTTGGCGTGGCCGTGCTGGCGAGCTTGCTGCTCGTGGCCGTGTTCGGGGCTGCCGGCATGGCGCCGCGACCCTTGTGGTTCGTAGCGGCGGCGCTCGCCGTCGGTGTGGTGTCGCTGGCGATCCGGCTGGTGGTGCCGCAGACCATGGAGACGAGCTGGCCCGGTCGGCAGGACGACGGGCTGGCCGCGCTGCGGGCCCGGACCAACGACAACCGCACGCAGTTCATCGCCACCTGGCTGCAGGAGTCGGGCCGCGAACGGCGAGCCGGTGAAGGATCGCAGACCTTCGCCCGCCGGGTCCGCCCGCTGCTGCTCGAGCTGGCCACCGACCGCCTGGTGCACCGGCACGGCGTCGACCCCGAGCGGGAGCCGGACCGGGCCCGCGCGATCACCGGCGACCGGCTCTGGCAGCTGATCGCCGGCGACAGCAAACGCACCGCGTCCCTCGACGAGATCGAGTACGCGATCCACACCATCGAGAACCTGTGAGGGATACCTGTGACTGATGGCGAGCTGACGCTCGGTGAGGTTTCTGACCTGAGCCGGCAGGTGCTGGACAGGGTCAGCCAGGCCGTGGTCGGGAAGGCCGAGGCGCTCGAGCTGGTGCTGGCGGGCGTGCTGGCCGGCGGGCACGTACTGCTCGAGGACTACCCGGGGCTGGCGAAAACGCTGGCCGCGCGGTCGTTCGCGCAGGCGCTCGGGCTGGAGTTCCGGCGGGTGCAGTTCACGCCGGACCTGCTGCCGTCGGACGTCACCGGCGCATTCGTGTACGACCAGAAAGATTCCGAATTCGTTTTCCGGCCCGGCCCGATCTTCACCGGCCTGCTGCTGGCCGACGAGATCAACCGGACGCCGCCGAAGACGCAGGCCGCGCTGCTGGAGTCCATGCAGGAGC
Source organism: Kribbella sp. NPDC055110 (assembly GCF_053607525.1). Lineage (NCBI taxonomy): Bacteria > Bacillati > Actinomycetota > Actinomycetes > Propionibacteriales > Kribbellaceae > Kribbella > Kribbella sp. NPDC055110. Next base: position 379,980 of record NZ_JBSGTS010000003.1, on the reverse strand, counting down.
ACCAGGTGACGGTCGAGGGGCAGACGTTCATGCTGCCCACGCCGTTCCATGTGCTCGCGACCGCGAACCCGGTGGAGTACGAGGGCACGTACCCGCTCCCGGAGGCGCAGCTCGACCGGTTCATGCTGCGGATCGGTTTCGGCTACCCGAGCCCCGCGGAGGAGTGGGAGGTCCTGCGGCGGCGGATGAGCCGTCGCAGCGAGGACCAGTCGGTCGAAGCGGTGACCGACGCCGCTGGGTTGCTCGCCGCGCAACAGGCTGTCGAGACGGTGACCGTGGACGACACGGTCGGTCAGTACTGCGTCGATCTCGCCACCGCGACTCGTCGGGACTCGCAGGTGCTCGTCGGGGCGTCACCACGTGGGTCGCTGGCGCTGCTCCTGACGGCACGCGCGTACGCCGTCATCAAGGGCCGCGATTACGTCGTACCGGAGGATGTGAAGGCCGTCGCGGTGGCCGCGCTGGCACACCGAATCACCGTGCGGCCGGAGTTGTGGCTGCACGAGGTCACCGGGGCGACGGTGGTGCGGACTGTGCTCGGCTCGGTCGCGGCACCACCTACCGTGGTCGGCGCCCGCGCATGAGTTGGCGGCCGACGCACGCGCAGGTCCGGGCGATCTGTGTCGCTGCGGTGCTGCTCGCCGCCGGCGTGCTGCTGCGGCGCCCGGATGCGGCCGTGTTCGGTCTGCCGCTGGCGTTCCTCGCGGTGTGGGGACGGTACTTCCGGCCACGGGAGCGCCCGGAGGTGCACACCGAGCTGGACGCGGACGTGCTGTTCGAGGGGCAAGGTACGACGTACCGCCTGCGGGTGCCGGAGTCTGTCGACCCGGACATCGACCTGATCGTGGCGGCGTTGCCGCGGACGTTGTGGTTCCAGTACGACCCGCCGCAGGCTGCGGTCGCGGAGCCGGTCTCGCACGGTGAGGTGCGGCTGGAGGTCGGCGTACGGTCGAAGCGCTGGGGACTGCGGTCGTTGGAGCGGCCAACGGTTACGGCGACGTCGACGGTCGGGGCGTACCGGATCCAAGTGACGTCGGCGGAGTCGCAGGCGGTCACGACGCTGCCGTTGCGGGAGGGATTCGAGGCGGTGGACGCCGTACCGCGGCCTGCTGGGCTGGTCGGGTTGCACCGGTCGCGACGGCCTGGTGAAGGGACGGAGCTGGCCGGGGTACGGCCATTCCGGACGGGGGATCGGTTGCGGCGGATCAACTGGGCGGTGTCGGCGCGTACGCAGGAACTCCACGTCACGTCGACCTGGTCGGACCGGGACACCGAAGTGGTGATCATGGTCGACACCGGCGGCGAGATCGGGATCAGCGAAGGAATCGACGGGCGGTCCTCGAGCCTCGACACCGCCGTCCGGGCGGCCGCCGCGATCGCCGAACACTACTTGCGCAACGGCGACCGGGTGCGGCTGATCGACACCGGGAGCCTGTTCCGCGGGGTTCGGTCGGGGAGCGGGCGCGCGCATCTGCGGCGGATCCTGGACACGCTGGTGCATGCCGATCGTCGCGGCCGGCAGCAGGACGAGGAACAGTTGGCGCGGCGGAACCGGGTCCGGTCGGACAGCCTGGTGCTCGTCCTCAGTCCGCTGCTGCGGCCGACGATCCTCGGGTACATCGTGACGCTCGTCCACTCCGGCTGCACGGTGATCGCGATCGACACGTTGCCGCCGGACGTCGTGTCGATCATGGACCTCGACGCGCACGACGCGCGGTCGTGGCCGCTTGCGTGGCGTCTGCGGTTGCTCGAACGCCGCCGCGACCTCGATCGCCTCAGCGACCTCGGCGTACCGACCGTCCCCTGGCGAGGTGCTGGGACGTTGGACGAGGTACTACGAGACGCCGCCAGAGTGTCCTCCGCCCCAAGGATCCGCTCATGACCGCTCCCATGCCCCGCCTCTTCCTCCGTCCAGAACGGGAGGCTTCGTGACCGCGGACGAGAAGATCACGCTGTGGTTGGCGCAGTTGCGGGCGTCCGGGCAGGCTGTGGTGCTTACTCGGTTGGTGATCGCGGTGGCCGGGACCGTCGCGCTGGTCGTGCCTTCGGTGCAGTCGTGGGATCAGGCGGATCTGGTCCCGATCGTCGGATCGGGGCTGTTGCTGTGCACGGTGGTTCTGCCTGATTCGCTCGCCGCGACGACGTTCCTGCTCGTGGTGACGCTCGGGTGGTTGACGCGTGCACCCGGTTCGCCGAGTTGGAGCCTGGTCCTCACCGCGGTGGCGCTCGTCGTGGTCCACCTGGCGGCAGCGTTCGCCGGCCAGTTGCCGTCGTACGCGCGGGTGCATCGAGCGGCCCTGCGGCGTTGGTGGTTGCCTGGGGCAATCGCCGTACTGCTGGTGCCGGGCGTCGCCGGGGCGACCGCGCTGGTCCGGGGTGCTGACGTCGCAGGCTCGCTCCTCGTGACGGCCGCCGCCATCGCCCTCGCCGCCGCGACCATCTGGTTCGCCGCCGGCCAGAAACTCGGCCGGGACTAGTCTTCGCCGAACGTCTTCTGGATCTCCTCGGCCCACGGCATCGGGATCGCGTTCGGGCCCAGGACCTGCATGGCGGACATGACGGTCAGGAGCATGCCGGCCGAGAGGAACTCGCGGGCCTCCTGCGGGGAGGCGCCGGTCAACTCGCGGACGAGGTTGTAGATGCTGCCGAAGCGTTTCCGGACGCAGTCGCCGATCATCGGCTCGCCGCTGGCCGAGAAGCCGTGCAGCAGGACCAGCAGCACCTCGGGTTCGGCCAGGAGCAGCTTGTAGTTCTGGCCGAGCGTCCTCAGCTCGGGAGTCTCGGCCGCGGCCTCGCGGAAGATCTGCTCGATCCGCCCGCAGACGCTCTCGACCGCGGCGAGGAACAGTTGCTGCTTGGTCCCGAACAGCCGGATCACATAGGGCTGTGACACCCCGGCCAGGCGGGCGATCTCGTCGGTCTTGGTGCCCTCGTACCCGGACGCTGCGAACGCCTGCACCGCGGCCGCAAGTACCTCGTCGCCGCGCTCCTTGGCGGTCAGCCGAACCTTCGTCACCATCCGTGCTCCTTCCACTCCCTTGACATGTTATCAGTGGATGCATACTCTCGTCATCAAGCTTGTTATCAGTCAATTACAACTAGGGGTACGAGATGACATCGACCGCTCTCGACGAGAGGGAACTGACGGCTCCCCGGAGCCGTGGACTCGGGCTGATCCTGGCCGCCGTGGGGATTCCGGTGTTCATGGTCACGCTGGACAACTTGGTGGTGACGAACGCGCTGCCGGTGATCAAGTCCGAGCTGGGTGCGTCCCTGTCGGACCTGCAATGGTTCGTGAACGCCTACACGCTCGCCTTCGCCGCGCTGCTGCTGACCGCGGCCGCGATCGGCGATCGCCTCGGCAGGCGGCGGGTGTTCCTGGCCGGGATCACGCTGTTCACGCTGGCCTCGGCGGCCTGCGCGCTGGCGACCGAGCCGTGGATGCTGATCGGATCCCGCGCGATCCAGGGCATCGGCGCGGCAGCCGTGATGCCGTTGTCGCTGACATTGCTCGCAGGCGCCGTACCGGAGAAGATGCGGAGCGCCGCGATCGGTATCTGGGGCGGCATCTCCGGCCTCGGAATCGCGGTCGGTCCGGTCGTCGGCGGCGCCGTCGTCGACGGGCTGAACTGGCAGTGGATCTTCTGGCTGAACGTTCCGGTCGGCGTCGTCGCCGTCGTGCTCGCCACGCGGGTTCTGACCGAGTCCCGGGGTACGGCGAAGCAGCTCGACCTGCTCGGACTGGTGCTGGCGACGTCCGGCGTACTGTCCGTCGTCTGGGGTGTTGTGCACGGCGCCGATGACGGCTGGACGTCCGTCGGAGTGCTCGGTTCGCTGATCGCGGGTGTCGTGCTGCTGGCCGCGTTCCTCGGGTGGGAGCGGCGTACCGTCGCGCCGATGTTGCCGCTGCGGTTGTTCTCGGTTCGTTCGTTCAGCGTGGTGAACGTGGTCGCGTTCACCTTCGCGGTCGGCGTCTTCGGAGCGGTGTTCCTGCTGGCACAGTTCTTCCAGGTCGTGCAGGGGTACACGCCGTTCCAGTCCGGTGTCCGCACGCTGCCGTGGACCGCGGCGCCACTCGTGGTCGCACCGATCGCCGGCCTGATCGTCGACCGCGTCGGCCCCCGGATCCTGATCGTGCTCGGCCAACTGTTCCTCGCCACCGCGCTCGGCTGGATGGCGCTGATCACCACGGCGACCACGCAGTACGGCGATTTCGTCGCACCGTTCGTCCTTGCCGGTATCGGCATGGGGCTGACCTTCGCGCCGTCCGCGAGCGTCGTGATGGCGAGCGCCTCCGACGCGGACCGCGGCGTCGCATCCGGCACGAACAACACGATCCGCGAAGTCGGAGTCGCGATGGGCGTCGCCGTACTGGCCTCCGTCTTCGCCTCAGCCGGCTCCTACGAGTCCCCAACCCAGTACGCCGCCGGCCTGGTCCCCGCCGTCTGGACCGGAGCCGCCATAGTCGCCGCCGGCACCCTCGCAGCCCTCCTCCTACCGGGCCGCAACCAGCCAGCCGCTTCGCCGAGGACGTGACGGAGAGACAACCGCGGCTGTTCAGGCAGCCGTCGGGCCGGTGAGACAGGTTCTGGTGGGCTGGGACCCGGTATTCCCTGTCCGCAGCCCCCAGAAGGTGTCTGTCCCCTCGGCAACCGGCCGCCTGTGCTCACCGTGCGGACGCAGTCGGCCGAAACGGCATCTCGACAGGACGTATACGTCCACCACCTGCCGCCGCGCGCCGGCGGCAGGCTGGATCGCCGGGTCGGTGGACGTATACGTACTGTCGACCTGACAACATCCGCAGCACCCACGCCCGGGGCCCCGGGCAACGAGGGCCAGCCGAGGCGACCGGGGTGACTGGGGACGGTGGCTGGTCATTTCAGGTGGGTCGCAGTCCCCAGTCCCAATCCCAGTCCCTGGACGGGGGCCTGGACTTGGGATCTGGCCACCCTCGGCCATACCGACCCACACATCCAACACAAGACCGGATATCCCCTTGTGTTGGGGGTTCTCCCCTGGTGTACGAGCAGAGAACCCCCAACACGAGGGGATATCCAGTCCCGTGCACAGACGCCAAACCACCCGGTGACTCTCAGCTCAACCCAACCGACCCGCGCATCAGTCACAGGTTCCCAGACCCCGCTGGATGTCGCCGCTGCGCCAAGGGCCGGTCTGACGCTTGGGAGGCGCAGGTGGCGCTTGGCTCGGGTGGGTGTGCGGGCGCATCAGAGTGCTGGGAGTTGCCAGGTGCATTGGCAGCCCTCCTCCTCCCCGGCCGCCCCCATCCACCCACGACCGCAGGTCGGGGAGGGTTTCGTCCCGGATCGGGTAGAGAATCCTCCCCAACCTCTGGCTCAGGTGGCGGGCGGCGGCTGGGGTGGGGGCGTTCTAGGGTGTGGGGGTGGTGGATTCGGAGGACGTGCGACGGATTGCGCTGGGTTTGCCGGGGACGGTGGAGAAGCAGAGGTGGGGGCACCCGACGTTTGATGTGGCGGGGCGGATGTTTGTGACCGTGCCGGACGATCAGACGTCGTTCGCGGTGCGGTGTCCGCGGCTGGAGCGCGAGGAGCTGATCGCCGCGGAGCCGGAGAAGTTCTGGGTGCCGAAACACGAGGCGGGCTCGAACTGGGTTCGAGCCCGCCTCGACGCATTGGAGGACGCCGACGAACTGCACGACATCCTCGTCGACTCCTGGCGGCAGGTTGCGCCGCCGGAGCTGTCAGCTGACGTTGGCCGGTGACGCCGAGAAGGTGTTGCAACTGGCCGGGTTGGCCGTGTTGAACGACTTCCCCATGAAGCGCGCCTGACTGGCCACGCTGCCGTGGTCGCCTTCTTCGGGCTTGTCGCCCGCGGTGACGACGTACTTCTTCCAGACGTACAGCAGGTTGCCGTTGATCGGGTAGCTGCGCTTGTTCGCGGCCAGGAACACACCGGCGAAGCAGTTCGCCTGCAGCTCCATCCGGCGCGTCATCCGGGTCCGGCCCTCGTAGTCCGGCTGTTCGTACCGCAGGTTGCTGGCGGACTGCAGGATGCCGGTCATGAACTGCACGCTGTGCCCGTACTCGTGGGCGATGGAACGGCTGTACCACATCCGCGCGTACGCCTGGCCGATCGGATCACCCGGGTACTCGGTGTAAGCCTTCACGAAGACGTCGACCTTCATGTACATCATGTGATTCGCCGAGCAGTAGAACGGGACGTTGATGACGCCGCCGCCGCACGGGTTCGACACCGAGGAACCGGCCCAGAAGATCATCTTCGGCGCGGTGAACTTGTAGCCGGCCTTCGCCACCAGCGGCGCCCACGACCTGTCCAGGCAGGGCTCGATCGCGGCCCAGTACTTGGCCGCGCCACTCGCGTTCGTCGGCCGTGCCTTGGGCTCCTTGCAGTTGACCGTGGCCATCTGTCCGACCTTGTAGAGCGCGTTCTTGGCCACGACGGTGGTGTCCGCCGGCTTGTTCGGCGTACTCGACGTCTCCGTGGTTGTCGGCTCTGTGGTCGTGGGCTCCGTGGTCGTCGGCTCTTCGGTCGGCGACTCGGTCGGCTCTTCCGTCGGGGAGCTGGTCGGTGAAGGCGTGTACCGGCTCGGCGTCACCGGCGGAGTCGTCACGTCGTTGGCGGCTTTCCGGGCCAGGCCGATGATCGCGCCGCCGACGACGGCCACCACGACGATCGACAGGATCGCGATCAGCGGCGCCTTCGACTTCTTCCGCGGCTGCTGCGGCTGCCAGCCCAGACCGGGACCGCCGGGACCGCCGGGGCCACCCGGACCGCCTGGGCCGAAGCTCGGGCCCCAGCCGAAACCGGGACCCTGCGGCGGCGGGCCGCCGTACTGCGGAGGACCGCCGTACTGACCCTGGGGAGGACCGCCGTACTGCGCAGGGGGACCGTACTGACCCGGCGGAGGGCCCTGCTGGTACGGCGGGTTCTGGCCGGGCGGCCCATAGGGTGGCTGGCTCAACGCCGTTCCTCTCGTCCCTCGTGCTGGCATTCAGCGACCGCCACAGTATCGGCAACGAACAGGTCAGCCTCGGCGACCCTCGACAGGTAGGGTCGATCAGGTGACTGCTGCCACTACCCCGAACAGCCCGATCGACCAGCTCGCCGAGCGGCACCTCGAGCAGGAGATCGCGCTCGACCCGATCCTGGCCACCGAACTGGGTGTCGCCGGCCACGACCACGAGCTGCCGGACTTCACGCCGGCCGGGTTCGAGGCGCGGATCGCGCTGACCCGGAAGTCGCTCGCCGAGGCCGGTGCGATCGCGCCGGCGAGCCCGCGTGAGGAGGTCGCCAAGGACGCCTTCGTGGAGCGGCTCGGCCTGGAAGCCGAGCGCTACGAGGCCGGCGTACCGCAGCACCAGCTGAACGCGATCTCCTCGGTGCCGGCGGCGTTGCGGCAGGTGTTCGACCTGATGCCGACCGGCTCCGAGCAGGACTGGGAGATCGTCGCCATCCGGCTGAACCAGATCGGTACGGCGCTCGACGGGTACCGCGAGACGCTGCTCGAGCAGGCCGATCAGGGCCGGATCTCGGCGGTGCGCCAGGTGACCGGGTTGGCCGGGCGGATCGCCAGCTGGACCGGTGCCGAGGGCGACGACTTCTTCGCCGGGCTCGCAGCGCAGGCGCCCGACAGCGCGGTGAAGCCGACTGTCGAGGCGGCCGCCGCCGCGGCGCGAAAGGCGTTCGACCAGTTCGGATCGTGGCTGACGGCCGACCTCGCGCCGCGGGCGCCGGAGCGGGACGCGTGCGGCCGGGAGGTGTACGAGTTGGCCTCGCGCAGCTTCCTCGGCGCCGCGATCGATCTCGAGGAGACGTACGCCTGGGGCTGGGCGGAGCTCGCCCGGATCGAGTCGGCGATGCAGGACATCGCGGCCGGGCTGAACGGCGGCGACCGCGGGATCGAGGCGACCGCCGCGCTGCTGGACAACGACCCGGCGCGGACGATCCGCGGCAAGGACGCCTTCCGGGACTGGATGCAGCAGCTGTCCGACGCGGCCGTCACCGAGCTGGGCGGCACGCACTTCGACATCGCCGACGAGATCCGCACGCTGGAGTGCATGATCGCGCCGACCTCGGACGGCTCCATCTACTACACGCAGCCGAGCGAGGACCTGACCACCCGGCCCGGCCGGATGTGGTGGGCGGTCCCGAACGGCGTCGAGAACTTCGCCACCTGGCGCGAGGTCACCACGGTCTACCACGAGGGCGTGCCCGGGCATCACCTCCAGGTCGCCCAGACGATGCTGCGCACCGACCTGCTGAACCGCTGGCAGCGGATCGCTTGCTGGGTCTCGGGTCACGGCGAAGGCTGGGCGCTGTACGCCGAACGGTTGATGGAGGAGCTCGGCTACCTCGAGGACGCGGGTGCGCGGTTCGGCATGCTGGACGCGCAAGGTTTCCGCGCCGCGCGGGTGATCGTGGACATCGGTATGCATCTGGAGTTGGAGGTGCCGCGGGACAACCCGTTCGGCTGGCGGCCGGGGGAGCGGTGGAACGCCGACCTCGGGTTCGAGTTCCTCCGGGCGCACTGCCGGATGGAGACCGAGTTCCTGCAGGCGGAGCTGAACCGCTATCTCGGGTGGCCCGGCCAGGCGCCGGCGTACAAGGTCGGGGAACGGATCTGGCTGCAGGCGCGGGAAGAGGCCAAGCAGCGCAAGGGATCCGCGTTCGACCTGCGGACGTTCCACTCCGACGCGCTGAACCTCGGGTCGATCGGCCTCGACCCGTTGCGCCGGGCGCTGGCGAAGCTGTGAGTACCCGGTTCGTCCTCGCGTCGGCGTCCCCGGCGCGGCTGAAGACGTTGCGTGCCGCGGGGATCGAGCCGGAGGTGATCGTCTCCGGCGTCGACGAGGACAACGTCACCGCGGAGAACCCTGGCGAGCTCGCCCGTCTGCTTGCCACGTTGAAGGCACGCGCCGTGGTCGCGAACCTGACCGATCACGCGACGGTCCTCGGGTGCGACTCGGTTCTGGAGGTCGACGGGGTCGCGTACGGCAAGCCTGGCACGCCCGAGGTCGCCCGCGAGCGCTGGCGGATGATGCGCGGGCGTACCGGCGTACTGCACACCGGTCATTGCCTGTTCGACACGTCCTCCAAGCAGGAGCTGCGGGAGTTGGCGTCGACGGTGGTCCAGTTCGCCGACCTCACGGACGAGGAGATCGACGCGTACGTCGAGACGGGCGAGCCGCTCGTGGTGGCCGGATCGTTCACCGTCGACGGACTCGGCGGCCCGTTCGTCACGGCGATCGAGGGCGACTATCACAACGTCGTCGGGCTCTCGCTGCCGTTGCTGCGCCGGATGCTGATCGAGGTCGACATCACCTGGCCCGAGCTGTGGCGGTCCCAGAAACCCTTCACGTACGACGAATCCGTCGCCTCGACGTACGACGAGACGCGCGGCGGACCGGCCCGCGCCGAAGCGGCCGCGCGTGCTGTCGACTCGCTGCTCCCAAAGGACGGACGAGTGCTCGAGCTAGCGGTCGGTACCGGCATCGTGGGTGCGGAGCTGGTTGCCCTCGGCAACCTGGTGCACGGGTTCGATCTATCCGCGGCGATGCTGCAACGTGCACGCTTCCGGCTGCCGGGGCACGTCGCGGCGGCGGACGCGGCGCGATTGCCGGTAGCCGATCGCCGGTGCGACGCGGTCGTGGCGGTTTGGCTGCTGCACCTGCTCGACGACAGCGAACCGGTGATCGCCGAGGTCGCGCGGGTCCTGCGTACCGACGGCGTCTTCGTCACCACCACCGAGAAGACCGACGCCAGCCGCTACGCCGACGGCCGCGCCCCCAACGAGACCCGCTCCCAGGACGCCCTCGCCCACCTGGTCGCGGTCGCGTCCCGGCACGGCCTGGTACTCGACGGCGCGACGACGTTCCCCGGCCCGATCCGCACCACCGGCGAAGCGCCGACGTACCCCCTGATCCGCTTCCGCCGTAGCTGACCGCGCCGCCCCCGGCCCTGTCCGCCGCGCACTTTGTGCACCAGATCCGTGCGTTGGTCGCCGCGGCGTACGGACGTGGTGCACAAGGTGGTGATGACAGAGCTGGCAGCGGGTCGCTGTGTCATGATCGCGTGCATGCGGTTCGAGGAGTTCTACGTGGTGCGATCCGAGGTCGTGAGTGATGCTGAGGACGTAGTGGCTTTCAAGGCCGGCGTCGAGCGGTTGCGCGGCTTGGCTGCGACGGTGCAGGACGATCCGGCGAAAGCCCAGCGGTACCTGGAGGCCACCGAGCGCATGCTGCTGGAGGTGACCGCGCCGCACAGCGAGACGGTCGACCTCGCGTTCGAGGCGATGCTGCGCGCGAGGCGCCTCCCCGCCGGTACACCGGCCGAGCAGCGCGCCCACGTCGAGGCCGGGATCCACGAGGTCGCCAGGATCGCGGCCGCCGCGCCGACCGACGCCGAGCGAGCTGCCGCGCTCGACCTGAACGCGACTCTGCTGGGAGTGCTGGAGCGGATCGAGCGGCAATGATGCGCCGCGACCCGGCCAGTGAGGTTCCGGGCTTCGACGGCCTGTGGGATCGCCTCGCGGCCGAGGTGATGCGCAGCCACCAGGCCGAAGCGACACTCTGGAACGGCCGGATCGACTACGTGCCGTCCGAGTACGAGCTGGACGTCCGGGGCCGGGCGACCGAGGACGGACGGCTGCTGCTCAGCCGTCCACTGGTGGTGGAACCACTGCGACGCCTGTACGCCGAAGGCCCGGCCGCACTGTCCGACCCGAAGTTCGCGCAGGAGTGCCGGCGCGCGATCAAGACCGCCGTACACGAGCTCGGGCACCTGACCGCCCCGGCCGGCTGGACGATGGCGGACCGGATCAGCGACCTGGACCGCGACGAGCAGGATCCCGCCGAGGAGGGCTTCATCGAGGCGCTCACGCAGCAGGAGCTGCCCGGAATCATCGAGCGGGTTCTGCCGCCCGAGCTGGCCGTGCCGCTGGCGCGCGCGATCGCCGCCGCCCCCGAGCCGGTGTTGCCGTCCTATCCCGGGTGGACGATCGCGGCCGGCACGTTCGCCGCCGAGCTGTCGGCCGAGTTCGAGGGACTGCGCGCCATCGACGTACTGCGGACCGGCGCGCGCGAATCGGCCTCCCGCCGGGCGGATGCGCTGGCCGGGTTGATGATCAGCCGGACCCGGCTGCCTGAGCTGTTGAAGGATCCGGAGCGTGCGGCCGCCTTCCGCAACGAGCTCGCCGGCGCCATCGGTGCGGGCTTCGCGGGACTTTCCGACGTACCGACGGCCCGGACGGCCGGGATGCAGCGCGGCGAACGGATCGCGGCCCGCGCGATCGAGAAGGTCTGCACCGGCGAGCAGTTCTACACCCAGATGGCGGACTTCGGCGGTCTCACGTTCGACCAGGGGATCGCGCCCGCAGCGGGAGCGGTCGGTTCCAGGCCGACGCCGGATCAGGAGAAGCCGGGCAGCGGGTCGGGCGGACCTGGCCTCGGGAACGGTAAGGACGGCCCCGGCGGGCGAGGCGGACGGTGACGCGGGATCCGAGGGCTAGGGTTCGCTGCGTGGATGAGTACATCAACGGGGTTCGGGTCGTGCGGCACCCTGAGGCGCAGCGGCATACCGATGTCACCTTGACCTTTGCCGTCGGGAGCCGCGACGAGACGCTGCGCACCATCGGGGTCGCGCACGCCCTCGAGCATCTGGTGATGTACGCCGTCCGTGACCTGCCGATCGAGATGAACGCAGAGGTCGACCTGCTGACGACGACCTTCGTGGCGTCGGGGTCATCGGCGCGCGTGGGTGAGTTCCTGGATCGCCTGTGTCGCGCGCTCGCCGCGCCGCCGGTCGACCGGCTCGACCTGGAAGCGCGCGTGCTGACCGCGGAGGAGGGCAATGTCGTGCATCCGGTCGTGGCCTTGCTCCTGTACGTCCGGTACGGCGCTCGCGGTCCCGGACTCGCTTGGCTGGAAGGGCCCGGGTACGACGGGCTGACGCCGGAGCACGTGCTCTCGTTCGCGAACGAGTGGTTCGTCCCGGCGAACGCGGTGCTGCAGGTGACCGGCACGCTCCCCGAGGGTCTCGAGCTCGCGTTGCCGAGCGGTCCGGCTCCGGCTCGGGTGCTGCCGGCTGCGCGGTCCTTCGACGGGCCGGTCGTGGTCGGGCACGGCATTCCCGCGTCCGGCGTACTGCTGACCCTGCCGCCGGACGACGACGTACGCCTGTCGACGCTCACGATCATGACGCTGCGGCAGCGGATCGAGGAGAAGTGCCGTTTCGTCGGCGGACACAGCTACGAGATCGGTGTCGACCTCGTCGCCGGGCCGGACGGGTGGAGCGACTGGATCGTGTACGCCGAGGCGCGCGAAGGCAGCGAGGACGCGGTGTCCCGCGCGGTCGTCGAGGCCCTGACCGACCTCGCGGAGAACGGGCCGACGCCGGCCGAGCTGGCGCACCAGATCGCGCGCGCCGAGGAGAACCTGGCCGCCGACGATCCCGACGTACGGCGAGCCTTCAGCAACGCGATGAGCCGGATCATCGGCGAGCCCGAGTTGCCGCTGGTGGACGCGACGCGGCTCGCGGCGGTGCAGTCGTCGGATATCGCCGCCGTACTCAAGACCGCGTTGTCAGGCGCGATCGGGTACGGCGACGAGCACGCCCTGGAGGTGTGGCAGGCGGCCGGGTTCACGCTCGCGTCCGCGTGCCCGGTGATCGCCGAACTGCCGGCCGGGCGCACCTTCAAGCCGCCGCTGACCGCGCGGGCGTTCGTCAAGGAGGCCCGCTCGATGTTGTGGGTCCGCACCGACGACGCGATCGTCCTGCGCGACTACGACGGCATCCACCAGATCCGGTGGGACGAGGTCGCCGGCGTCATGCGCAGCCCTGACGGCATCACCTTGGTGTTCGGCGCCAACGGCTGCACGATCCCCGTCGACCCCGACATGTTCCGCGGCGCCACCGCGGTCCTCGAGGAACTGACCAGCCGCGTCCCGGCCGAGCTCTGGTTCGACGAGTCGAAGCTCGTCAGCGACGACTAGGGATGGGCTGAGGCGCGCCACTGGCCGGGGCCGGGGCGCAACGGGGTGCGGGCATTGCGCCAGTAGGTGGCCCAGTTTCCGGCTCGGTCCGGGTCGGGGGCCGGAGCGGGTACGGCGGCGCGCGCGGCGACCACCGCGACCAGCGCGGCGAGCTCTTCGGGCGTCGGGTTGCCCTTAGCAATCTTGATGGTGGTCACAGTGGAATGTTCCCGTGCTTCTTCGGGGGCAGGGTGTCGCGTTTGGTGCGGAGCAGGCGGAGGGCGCGGATGATCTCGGCGCGGGTCTCGCTCGGTTTGATGACGGCGTCGATATAGCCGCGTTCGGCCGCGATGTACGGGTTCGCCAGGTGGTCCTCGTACTCGGTGATCAGCTCCTGGCGGCGGGACTCGACGTCCTCGGCCGCGGCGAGTTCGCGGCGGTGCAGGATGTTGACCGCGCCCTGAGCACCCATCACCGCGATCTGCGCGGTCGGCCAGGCGATGTTCATGTCGGCGCCGAGGTGCTTGGAGCCCATCACGTCGTACGCGCCGCCGTACGCCTTCCGGGTGATCACGGTGATCATCGGGACGGTCGCCTCGGCGTACGCGTAGATCAGCTTGGCGCCGCGGCGGATGATGCCGTTCCACTCCTGGTCGGTGCCGGGCAGGAAACCCGGTACGTCGACGAACGTCAGGATCGGCACGTTGAACGCGTCGCAGGTCCGGACGAACCGGGCCGCCTTCTCGGAGGCGTCGATGTCGAGGGTGCCGGCGAACTGCATCGGCTGGTTCGCGACCACGCCGACCGGGCGGCCCTCGACCCGGCCGAAGCCGACGACGATGTTCGGCGCGAACAGCGTCTGCACCTCGAGGAAGTCGCCGTCGTCGACGACCGCCTCGATCGCGGTGTGCATGTCGTACGGCTGGTTCGGCGAGTCGGGTACGAGCGTGTCGAGCGCGAGGTCCGTCTCGGTGGGCTCGAGATCGGCCGGGGCGTCGTACACCGGCGGGTCCTCGAGGTTGTTCTGCGGGAGGTGACCGACCAGGGCCTTCACCCACTCGATCGCGTCCTCCTCGTCGGACCCGAGGTAGTGCGCGTTGCCGGACTTGGTGTTGTGCGTCCGGGCGCCGCCGAGCTCCTCCTGCGAGACGTCCTCGCCGGTGACGGTCTTGATCACGTCCGGGCCGGTGATGAACATGTACGACGACTCGTCGACCATCACGGTGAAGTCGGTGACCGCGGGCGAGTACACCGCGCCGCCGGCACACGGGCCCATGATCAGCGAGATCTGCGGGATCACCCCGGACGCGCGGACGTTGCGCCGGAAGATCTCGCCGTACAGGCCGAGACTCACCACGCCTTCCTGGATCCGGGCGCCGCCGGAGTCGTTGATGCCGATCAGCGGGCAGCCGATCTTCATCGCCAGGTCCATCACCTTGACGATCTTCTCGCCGAAGACCTCACCGAGCGAACCGCCGAAGACCGTGAAGTCCTGCGCGAACACGCACACCTGACGGCCGTCGATGGTGCCGAACCCGGTCACCACGCCGTCGCCGTACGGGCGGTTCGCGTCCAGCCCGAAGCTCGTCGAGCGGTGCCGCGCGAACTCGTCCAGCTCGGAGAAGGAGCCCTCGTCCAGCAGCAGCGTGATCCGCTCACGCGCGGTCTTCTTACCGCGGGCGTGCTGCTTCTCCACCGCACGCTCCGACCCGGCGTGGACGGCGTCGTCGAGCCGCTGCTCGAGGTCCGCGATCTTCCCGGCGGTGGTGTGGATGTTCACGGTCTCTCCCATGAACGGGCAGCCTACGCGCCAGTACGCCGTACCGCCTGTGACGTCGCTCGCAAGCGGCGAACTGAACCGGTCCGGCGGTAGGTTCCGCACGTGGCTGACGCGAATGTCGACAAGCTCGTCCAGAAGGTCAACCAGCTCGTCGTGCTGGACAGTGTCGAGGGCGTGTCCTCGCTCCGGCGCGGGCAGACGCTCAAGCTGAGCAAGGGGCATGAGGAGATGATCCAACCGCTCGCCGACAACCTGGACCTCCCGGGACGGCTCGCGACCTCGCTCCATTCGATCTCCGGCACCCAAGGGCGATGGTACGACCGGCGGGAGGACGCCCGCGCCGGGCTGACCGAACTGGTCGCGCTGTGTGCGGCCGCACTCGAACCGGACCCGTCGTTGCCGCCGGCTACCGACACCGCGGCCCGGGACCGGTTGGCGAGAGGTGTCACCCGGGCGTACGCCGCCAACGCGACACCCCGACTGGTCGCGGACCTGTTCGACAACGGGCAGCAGGACGACCTCGGGCGGTTCGCACCGCCGCAGCTCGAGGGGGACATCGCGGCCGCGCGGGCGATGGCCGTCGCGATCGGGGCGCGGACCGCCACCGGCGAAGACGCGGTGCTGAAGCGACTCGTTGCCGCGGGCCACGGTGGGGCGGCGCACGAGGCGGCCGCGATGCTGCTGGAGGTGCGCATCGACTATGCGCGACTGCCGGAGGGGCAGCAGGCGAGGATTCATCGGCAGCTGACCAGAACCATCGAGGCAGGGTTCGGTGACCGGAACCTGGAGCGCGCCGCGGAGCGGGAACTGACCCAGGTGGTGGAGTACCGGACCAGGGATATCGCCGGAGGCGTCGACCCGATCGACGCGGCGGGCGGGATCGCGCGCGACGAGGTGGCCAAGCTGGAAGCAGACCTGCAGAAGATCGGCTACTGGGAGCAGCCCGCGGAGTCGCGACTGCCGGGCCTGCCGGCCGAGCGTCCGCAGTCGCGGGACGACCTGCTGCAGCGCGTTCACGGGACGGTCGGCGAGCTGACCGGCACGCAGGTGTCGCCGTGGAACGGTGAAAATGCCCCGTGGCCGGACATGACGACCCGGACCACCCAGTCGCTCGACGGGACGCTCTTCCTCAGCCAAGACGCTCGGAGCGAGCTGCACCAACTGACGAGGCACGGGGCGAGCGAGCTGACGCCCGAGCAGGTCCGTGGTGCGCGTGAGGCGCTCCTGGAGGTGGCAGCGGAGTACGCGCTGATGGCCGGGCAGACTCGGGAGGAGGGCCTGCTCGCCAGGATGACCGAGAAGGAGTTCACGCCGGCCGAGCGGGCGGTCAGTGCCGAGTTCGCGGCGCAGAACTTCAACGAGGTCGTCGTACGGACGTTGCCGCCGGAGCTGGCTGCCCAGGTGATGACGCCCGAGCCGCCGCATGCCGATACCAGGGACGGCCAGGTCGTACGTGGCTTTGCGAACGCTGTCGACAACGTGAAGGGCCTGGACGCCGAGCCGAGCGAGTCCCTGCGCCGGATGGCGGGCAGCGCCGACTTCGGAACCACTGCGGGCGAGTTGCTGGTCGCCGATTCAGGGCTCGCGGAGTCCGCGCGGCCGGACGCCGTACGCGCGATTGCCGAGACGGTCGACCGCGGCTTCGCGGACCTGCCACCCACCGCCACCGCGAGCCAGGCGCTGATGCACGGCCACGAACTCGGGCGCAAGGCGTACGCCCACACGCTCGCTCCCGACTCGCCCGCCCGGTTCGCCGTCGACACCGCGTTGACCCGCCCGAACACCGCTACTACGGCGAGCACGCCCACGACGACCGCGAAGACCATCCAAGGCAACTCGAGCCCAGCCCGCGACCGCTAGGCATCTACAGAGGGTCGGAGGTGCTCCGGCATCCGGCGAAAGATCTCGCGCAACGCGATCTCTCGTACACCCCCGATGAGTCGATGCCGGAGCTCCCGCTCCGACGTCCGGTCGACCAGTCGGGCGAGCTCACTGGCGTCCAGGGCGGTGAGGCCGTCGGACTCGAGCCACCCGGCACTGCCTCGCGCGGCCATCGACCACCCCCGCGGCAGTTCCTACCGGACCGTAGGAATTTCCTACGATGCGATAGCTTTGTCAAGTGGTCGAGCACGCTGAGAGACGCCGGCGCGCGCCGCACCTCGGTCCGGAGCGCCGCCGTCCGCTCGTTCTGGACGCCGCGCTCGAGGTGTTCTCCGCGAAGGGGTACGCCGGTACGACGATGCAGTCGGTCGCGGACGCAGCCGGGGTGACCAAACCGGTCGTCTACGACTGCTTCGCGAACCGCGACGAGCTGCTGCTGGCCCTGCTCGCCCGCGAGGAGCAGCACCTGGTCGTCTCGATCGTCGCCGCGCTGCCCGCGGACCCGAGCGTCGGCACCCCGGAGGAGCACGTCCTCGAGGGTGCGACCGCGTTCCTCACCGCCGTCGCCAAGCAGCCGCAGTCGTGGCGGATCGTCTTCGGCGCGCAGTACGGCGCTGCGCCCGTCGTCGCCGAGCGCGTCCTCGCCGCCCGCGCGTTCCTGGTCGAGAGCCTGCGCCTGACGCTGGTGCAGTCCCTGCCCGGCGTCACCGACCCGGACGCGAACCTGCCGGTCCTGGCCGAGCTGCTCGCCTCGATGATCGAGGCCTGCGCCCGCATGCTGGTGGCCGACGGCACCGACAGGAGCCCGGCCGAGCTGGCGAAAACCGTCTCCCAGGTCGTCGGCGGCGGCTTCGGCAACATCTGAGCCGTCGCCACGATAGGTTCCCCGGACGATGGCCGGATCCGACGGCCGCTGCGACGAGGAGGGCCATGCCTTCGGCATCTCACGAACTGCTCGGCGACACCGATCCGCGCGAGCACGGACCTGGATGGCGGTACGTCGTCGTGCCGTTGACTGCCCGTGGGACGAAGCTCGGCGCGCTGGTCGGCTCGGACACCCGGATCGCTCAAGCGGTGCCGCCGGACCCGTTCGTGGTGAACCCCGACCGGGTCGGCGTACGAGAGCCGTGGGATGCCGACCGCGATCGGCACCTGTCGCACAAGCCGGTGCTGATCGACGAGAGTCATCCGCCGGTGCACGGCGGGCTGATCATCGCGATGCCGCCGGAGCGCATCCACCTGTCGTGGACGTCCGAAGGTCCCGTCACCGGTGACCAGCTGCTGGCGGAAGGGCATCGTACGGGTTCACCGGTGCCGCTCAACACCACCTTCGGCGCCGGCGTGCAGATCGCCGGCGTGGTCGTTCCGCAGCGCGCGGACGGCGCCGGCCCGGTGAGCGCCTGGGACGCGGAGTGGCTCACGGAGTTCGCGGCAGCGCGCGAGCTTCCGGTGATCGAGACCGCCGCGGCGGAGCCGTCCGGTCAGCAGGCCCGGCTCGGTCCGGACGGATGGCAGGCGGAGATCCCGGCCGGAATCTCCGCGGAAGGCGGCGTGTACCCGTTGTCCGCCGACGGAGACTTCCGGTCGGTCGAAACGGAGTACGACCTCGGCCTCCTGATGTATCCGCAGCACCTGGGCAAGGCGTTGGAAGACCTCAGTACGGCGGGCGTCGCCGACGACGAGCTGCGCGCGCTGGCAGCCGGCTACGAGCGGACCATCGATCGCAACGAAGCCCCGCGGGTGTCGATGGATGCAGATCAGGCCGTCCAGCTTTCTGTCCGGGACGACACCGTGCCGGAGTACGGCTACGGCCGGTACGAGCAGGAGACCGTGGTATCGGCCGAGGGCGCCTTCACCCGGCGGGTCCACGACGAGCGGTACGGCGAGATCGCCGAGGCGACGCACCCGGAGCTGACCCGGCGGGTCGTCGAGGGAGCCAAGGAGCACCGCCCAGAACTGGCTCCGCAGCTCGATGCGCTGTACGAACAGGCCCGGACCCCGAATGCGATCCGTTGGGCGCATGAGCAGCGGATGGGTGGCCGGATCTCGGACGGCGTACGGCAGGAGGCGGATGCGTGGGCCGGGCAGCCGATCGACTGGCAGGTGGTCCAGCATCAGGCCGAACGGGCTACCGCCCAGGACTGGGCGCGGGTGGCCGAGTCCGCCGCTGCGTCGGGCCAGTCGGTGACGCTGATCACCAGCGAGGACATCCGTCAGTACCAGCCCGCCAAGACCCAGCCGGAACGCGGCGGCCGGGCGGAGTGAAAATACTGTGAAGTAGCTGACTGCGTAGTAACAATTGGCGGTCACGATCGGCTTCCAGTGGTTGGACTCTGCAGCGTGGATGGGCGTCCGCCGATAGGGTGGGCGAACGTGAGCGAGACCGGAAGTGAGACCCGTACCCGCGCGCGGTTCGAGGTGCCTGAGGAACTCAGGGCCGACGTCCGCCTGCTCGGCGAGATCCTTGGCAAGGTTCTGGTCGAGTACGCCGGTCAGCCGCTGCTCGACGACGTCGAGCAGCTGCGCGAGCTGACCATCGCCGGTGACGGCGCCGGGGCCGAGCAGTTGGTCGCGTCCTGGCCGCACGAGCGCGCCGAGGACGTCGCCCGTGCGTTCGCCTGCTACTTCCACCTGACGAACCTGAGCGAAGAGCTGCACCGGGCCCGGGTCCTGCGGGAGCGCGACCGCGCCGGCAGCGAGGCCGTGGTGTCCGAGTTGGCCCAGGCGGTGGAGCAGATCACCCGCGACACCGGCGAGCAGCAGGCCCGCGCACTGCTGAACGGCCTGGAGTTCCGGCCCGTGCTGACCGCACACCCGACGGAGGCCCGGCGTCGCGCCGTACTGGCCACGATCCGGCGGATCACCTCGCTGCTGGACGAGCGCCACGACCCGCGCGCCGGTGACAGCGACCTGGCGGAGAACCGTCGCCGCCTGGTCGAGCAGGTCGACATCCTCTGGCGTACGTCGCAACTCCGCACCAGCCGCCCCTCGCCGCTGGACGAGGTGCGCTCGGCGATGGCGGTGTTCGAGGAGACCCTGTTCGACGTCGTCCCCAACGTGTACCGGCGGCTGGACGACGCGCTGGCCGGTGACGAGGCCGGGACGCGGACGCCTGTGGTGGCGCCGTTCGTCCACCTGGGCTCGTGGATCGGCGGCGACCGCGACGGCAACCCGAACGTGACCGCGGCGATCACCCGGGAGGCAATGCAGATCCAGGCCGACCACGTCCTCCGGGCGCTCGAGCAGGCCACCGAGACGCTCGGCCGCGCGCTGACTCTGGACGCAGCGACCACACCGCCGTCGGCACCCGTACGCCGGCTCCTCGAAGACGCCCGCGCGGTCAACCCGGACCTGATCACCGACCTCGAGACCCGCTCGCCGGCCGAGCCGCACCGGCAGCTGCTGCTGCTCGCTGCGCGCCGGCTGGCCGCGACCCGCGCCCGCGACGCCGACTTCGGGTACCCGCGGGCCGCTGACTTCCTGCACGAGCTCAAGGTCCTGCAGGACTCGCTGGTGACCGCTGGTGCACCACGCCAGGCGTACGGCTCGCTGCAGGAGCTCATCTGGCAGGTGAACTCGTTCGGCTTCCACCTGGCCGAGCTGGAGGTCCGCCAGCACTCCTCTGTGCACGCCAAGGCGCTGGAGGAAGTGCTCAGCGATGGCGACCTGTCCGACCAGACGGAGGAGGTACTCGCCACACTCCGGGTGATCGGTCAGATCCAGCAGCGCTTCGGTCCCGAGGCCTGCCGCCGGTACGTCGTCTCGTTCACCCGCAACGCCGGCGACCTGGCCGCTGTGTACGAGCTGGCCGACGCGGCGCTCGACGGGCGTCCGATCGAGCTGGACGTCGTACCGCTGTTCGAGACCGGTGAGGACCTGCAGAACTCCGTGGAGGTGCTGGACAACGCGATCCAGCTCACCAGGGTCCGGCACCGGCTCACTGCGAACGACCGGCGCTTCGAGGTCATGCTCGGGTACTCCGACTCCGCGAAGGACGTCGGACCGGTGTCGGCGACACTGGCGTTGTACGACGCGCAGGCGCGGATCACCGCGTGGGCGCAGCGCAACGCGATCCGGCTGACACTGTTCCACGGCCGCGGTGGCGCGCTGGGGCGTGGCGGTGGTCCGGCGAACCGCGCCGTACTGGCGCAGGCTCCTGGATCGGTGGGTGGGCGGTTCAAGCTGACCGAGCAGGGCGAGGCGATTCCGGCCCGGTACGGGAACTCGGCGATCGCTCAGCGGCACATCGAGCAGGTGACTGCGGCAACACTGCTGGCGTCGACACCGGCGGTGGAGGAGCGGGCACTGGTCGCAGCTGAGCGGTTCGCTGTCGTCGAGAAGACGCTCGATGAGGCAGCGCGTACGGCGTACCACCGGCTGGTGAAGGCGGACGGCTTCGCGGAGTGGTTCAGCACCGTGACGCCGCTGGAGGAGCTGGGCCAGTTGCCCCTCGGCTCGCGACCTGCTCGGCGTGGTGTCGCGGTGTCGTCGCTGGAGGACCTGCGGGCGATCCCGTGGGTGTTCGCGTGGTCGCAGGCCCGTGTGAACGCCCCTGGTTGGTACGGCCTCGGTACGGCGCTCGCTGCGGTCGGGGACGTCGACCTGCTGCGGGACGCGAACCATAACTGGCCGCTGTTCCAGGTGATGCTGGAGAACGCGGAGATGTCGCTGGCCAAGACGGACCGGCGCATCCTCGGCCGCTACCTGGAGCTGGGCGACCGGCCGGAGCTGACGCAGCAGATGCTGGACGAGCATGCGCTCACCACCGAGTGGGTGCTCAAGGTGCTCGACCAGGAGCGCCTGCTGCAAGGACGCCGAGTGCTGGGCCGTGCGGTCGAGCTACGCAACCCGTACGTCGACGCGCTCAGCTACCTGCAGCTGCGGGCACTGCGGACGCTGCGCACCGATGACTCACTTGACGAGGCTCAGATCGTCCGCACTCGACGGCTGCTGTTGCTGACCGTTTCGGGCGTCGCTGCCGGTCTGCAGAACACCGGATGAGCTTCAACGACCTGGAGCGGCCCCCGCTGGATGAGCAGTTCCTGCGGGGGCGGCTGGTGCGTCCCGGTGCGCTGTGGACGCAGATCGACGTACTCACGGAGACACCGTCGACGAACGCTGTTGTGGCAGCTGCGGCTGCAGCTGGTCAGCCAGAGGGGCTTGTTGTTGCTGCGGAGTACCAGTCGTCCGGTCGCGGGCGCCTGGGACGTACGTGGACCACACCGCCGCGCTCTGCCCTGCTGATGTCGGCCCTGCTACGGCCGACCACGGTAGAGGCGTCGCGGTGGCCCTGGCTGGGGTTGCTGGTCCCGCTGGCAGTGGCCGCGGCCGTGCGGCAGGTCGGTGAGATTCCGGCGCAGGTGAAGTGGCCGAACGACGTACTGGTCGAGAACCGCAAGCTCGCCGGCATCCTGCTGGAGCGCGTCGAGGGCCCCGCCGCCGTCATCGGCATCGGCCTGAACGTGACGCTGCGCTCGGATGAGAAGCCGCACGAGGCCGCAACGTCGCTAGCGCTGGAGAAGGCGGCCACGACTGACCGAGCCACCGTCATGGCGGCAGTACTGCGTGAGCTCGCCTCTCGCTACCAGTCCTGGGTGAACGCCAACGGCGACGCGGAGGTGGTTCTCCCGGAGTACCGCGAACTGTCGGCGACCCTGGGTCAGGCAGTGCGTGTGGAGCTCCCCGACGGCACCTTCCTCGAAGGCACAGCGCGTGACCTCGCCGACGACGGTCGCCTGATCGTAGACACCCCCGACGGCGTACGACCGCTCGCCGCCGGGGACGTCACCCACCTGCGAACTAGTGCGTAAAGAGCTTGGCTGCGGTGATCAGGGTCTGGACGATCCCGTATCCGAGGAGTACGGCGACCAGTAGCCAGGAGATCACCAGGCGCGGGGTCTGGTTCATTGTGCGGCCTCCACCGTGGACTCGGACTTCTCGTGGAATCGCTCGGAGACCGAGCGGATCAGCAGGTTCGCGACGAACCCGACGGCCAGCACGCCGACCATCGTGAACAGCGCCGGCCGGTACGCCGACGCGGTCAGCGTGCCCGGTTTGCCCTCGCGGTCCAGGAACCCGTTGATGATCAGCGGCCCGGCGATCCCGGCCGCCGACCACGCGGTCAGCAGCCGGCCGTGGATCGCGCCGACCTGATAGGTGCCGAACAGATCCCGCAGGTACGCCGGAACGGTCGCGAACCCGCCGCCGTAGAACGAGATGATGACCGCGGCCAGCAGCACGAAGACCACTGTGCTGGTGTGCCCGACGGTCGCCAGCAGCGCGTACGCGACGATCCCGACGCCGAGGTACATCGCGTAGATCGGCTTCCGCCCGATCACGTCGGACGTCGAGGACCAGCCGAACCGGCCGGCCATGTTGAAGATCGACAGCAGACCGACGAACCCGGCCGCCGCGGCGACCGCGACGCTCGATTTACCGCCGTCGCCGCGGAAGAAGTCCTGGATCATCGGACTGGCCTGCTCGAGGATGCCGATGCCCGCGGTCACGTTGCAGAACAGCACGACCCACAGGAACCAGAACTGCGGCGTCTTGATCGCGTTCGCCGCGGAGACGTTCGCGGTGGTGACGAGCGCCTTCTGCTGCACGGTCTTGGGGTCGAAACCCTCCGGCGTCCAGCCGTCGGCGGGGACGCGGATGTTGAACACGCCGAACATCATGATGATGAAGTAGCCGACGCCCAGGGTGACGAACAGCCCGACGAGGGCGCCGCCGCCCGCTACCGACGTACTGACGTTCGGGTCGTACTTGGAGTCGTACAGCCCGAGCAGTTGGCGGGACAGCGGGCTGGCGACCAGTGCGCCGCCGCCGAATCCCATGATCGCCAGGCCGGTCGCGAGCCCCGGGCGGTCCGGGAACCACTTGATCAGCGTGGACACCGGCGAGATGTAGCCGATCCCGAGACCGATACCGCCGATCACGCCGTACCCGAGATAGAGCAGCCAGAGCTGCCCGGTGCCGATGCCGAGGGCGCCGACCAGGAACCCGGTCGCCCAGAAACAGGCGGCGACGAACATCGCCTTCCGCGGGCCGTTGCGTTCGACCCAGGTGCCGCCGACGGCGGCCGACAGGCCGAGCATCACGATCGCGATGCTGAACACCACACCGACCGCGGTCAGGCTACTGCCGAAGTGCTTCACCATCGACGTCTTGTAGACGCTGGTCGCGTACGCCTGGCCGATGCACAGGTGAACGGCGAGTGCAGCCGGCGGGATCAGCCAGCGGCTGTAGCCCGGCGGTGCGACGGTGTGCTCCCGGTCGAGAATCGACAAGACTGCCATCACGGCTCCCTCTCATCCCCCAGCTGATAACCCCTCGCGCATCCTGGCTCACTGTATGCATTTTGTGAGTGTTAAACCTCTTCCCTTCCCCATCGGGAGTGGCGGTCGCCCGATCGGGTACGAACCGACGAGGGGCTCGGTCGTGTCGGGAGGGGACAAGGGAACCCGGTACCTGTGAGACTGGGGCCATGGCGATCTCGGCGAAGTTGTTGGGTGAGGACGAGTACGTCGTCGTCAGCACCCGGACGCACTGGAAGGCGCTGATCGGGCCGGTCTTCCTCCTGCTGGTGGTGGCGGCCCTGGGCGGCTTCCTGGCCGCGATCGTGCCGTCCGGGTCGCTGCAGACCCCCGCTCGGATCGCGATCCTCGCGGTCGGCGTGGTGGTCGTCGCGACCTTCGCGCTGAAACCGTTCCTGAACTGGTTCTTCTCGACGTACACGATCACCAACCGGCGGCTGATCACCCGGCACGGCATCCTCACCCGGACCGGCCGGGACATCCCGCTGATGCGGATCAACGACGTGTCCTACGAGCACGGCCTGGTGGACCGCATCCTCGGCTGCGGCACCCTGCACATCGAGTCCGCCGGCGAACGCGGTCAGGTCGTACTCCCCGACGTACCGCACGTCGAACACGTCCACCTGCAGATGTCCGACCTCCTCTTCGGCGGCCCCGAAGGCAAACCCGGCGACGGAATCCTCGAAAACGAACAACCCCCCGAACACATGCGCCGCCGCCCCCAGCAGCAGCCTCCGAGCGACGACGGCGGCACGATCTTCAGCTCAGACGACCGCTAGAAGACCTCCAGGCTGACCGGTGCGATCGGCCAGTTGAAGGCGGCTGTCGCGCGGTTGAGTGCGCCGGGCGTGTGCTCGGTGACTCGGCCTGTCGGTGCGAACTCGGTGAGGGGGCGGCCGCCGAGGTAGGTCGCGCCTAGCGCGGCGATCGAGAGGGTGAGGTCGGCGGGGGCGTCGGTGCGTTCGCAGTTGACCGACGACTCGTCGGCGGTCAGGTGGAAGCGGCCGGTGTTCGCCTCGATCAGGTCGTCGGTCACGTCGAGGACGACGTCGACCGGTACGGCGTACTGCCGCTGCTGGAGTGCTCGCGGTACGTCGGTCACGCGCAGCCACAGCGATTCGCCGAGGCGGCGCTCCAGGGCGGTCGGGTACGTGACGAGTTGCTGGAGCGGCTCGTCCAAGGCGGCGTACTCGTAGGTGAGCTTCGCGCTCAGGTCCATTGTCAGCAGGTGCTGCCAGAGTGCCTTGTACGCCGGGAGTTCCAGTGCGACCAGCTCTTCGACGGACACCTCGTTCGCCGGGCCGGTCGGGCCCCAGCTCAGCTTGCCCCACCAGAGCGCGTACCCGTCGATGCTTCCGGTCTCGTCGCGGTGAACCAGAATCCGGCGCTCGGTCCGCCCGCCCCGATTGTCCGGCTTGTCCTGCAGGCGGGCCTGCCACCGCAGGTCGGACCGCCCGGACACCCCGGGTCGTTGCGTCTGCAGCCTGTGCAGGATCGCCGGCAGCTCCTTGAGTGCCTCGTCCGCGGTCAGTAGACCGAGCTCACCCGGACGGATCCGGTCGTTTGGTGGACCAACACGGTGCAGGTCGACGGTGTACTCCAGGCCCCACGCGGCCGGGGCGTACCCGAACCGCCCGTAGATCGCCGGCTCGCTCGCCCACAGGACGGCGATCGCCTCCGGCACCTCGCGCAACTGCCGCCCGATCAGCTGGGACATCACCCCGCGCCGGCGATGCGTAGGCTGCACGCCGACGCCGGTCACATGCGCAGCGTCCACCACGGCACCAGGCACCGACAACTCCCTCGTCAACGCCCTGGTCGTTCCGATGACCTGTCCACCGTCGGTCGCCACCAACGCCCGCTCCGGCTCGAACAGCTGCTCCCAGAGCTCGTCCGGCTTCGGGTCGAACATCATCGCCCCACCGAACACCGCCTGCACCGCGCCGTACTCGCCCGCCTGCGCCGCCCGCACCTGGATCTCGCTCATCCCCGCATCTTCACACGCCCCACCGACAACCGCCGCCCGTTTAGGACCATCAAGGTAGATAGAAGGGGGTGGACCAATGATCAAACCACTCGCAACAACGGCGGCGGCCCTACTCGCCGCCGCAGTCCTGGTTCCCGCTGGTACAGCGTCCGCCACATCAGCGGACAACTGCGGCACGTCGGCTTCGTCGGTCACCGCGGCAGGTGACCACAACAACATCGGCATCCTGTCCACCAGGCCGCCCACGGCGACCGGCCAAGCCCTCGGGCGTGGAGCGTTCGCGGCGGGCCGGGTGAAGGTGATGGCCTCGATGTCGGTCCTCATCGACCAGGGCCCTGACGGCTCTCAATACTCCGTGTACGGCTACGTCGTCATCGGCGACGCGCTCTACCAGGCGGTGTACGACGCGCACGGCGACGGGATCGTCGACAACCCTCCGGCGATCTTACGGCGGATCGGTGGCGGCTGGGGGAACTTCACGACGGTGGAGGAGGCCGAGTACCAAGGTCCGACCGAGGGGGGTGTCTCGCGCTGGAACGTCTACGGCCTGCGCAGTGACGGCGTGCTCTTCCGGTGGAGCGTCAGCAGCAAGGGCGTCTGGCGCAGTACCGGGTCCACGCCTGGCTTCAGCTCGGTGAAGTCGATGGCCCTGGTCAGCAAGTCGGCGACCTACGACACCTTTGTCGCGAACACCCGTGGCGGTGCGCTCTACACGATCCACATTCCGACCGGCTCACCGATGAAGCCGGTGGTGAAGCAGGTCCGCAGCCGCACCTGGCAGGGCTTCGAAACCTTGGTCGCACAGAAATGCGGTGTCTACGGCACCATCCTGCTCGGCATCGACAAGGACACCGACTCGGCCTACCTGTATGCCGTCGGGCGCTTCACCGGGACCAGCACGGTGATCCAGTCGCTGGGCAAGGTCCCCGCAACCTTTGCCGACAACGTCTACGCCCGGCTGAAGGACCCGGGCGCGCCCTTGAACGGCGAGTGACTCAGCGTACGACGGGCAGGTCGCCCGTGGACTCCCCGTCGAGCTCCGCCGGGGAGTCCGGGGCCGGGGTGTGTTCGGCGTCGTCCAGGGCGAGTTCTTCCTTGAAGACGAACTTGCGGTAGGACCAGAAGCGGAACAGGGTGCCGAGGCCGAGGCCGATGAAGTTCGCGGCGATGTTGTCGGACAGCCAGCTGTGCAGGTCCAGGACGTACCGCGAGAACGCGAGGCAGCCGGCCGCGATGAGCAGGCCGATGCCGTTCAGCACGAAGAACAGCACGTACTCACGGTGCAGGCCGGAACGCTCCCGGTGCCGCCACGTCCAGTAGCGGTTGCCGAAGTACGTCACGATCGTGGCGACCGTGGTCGAGATCAGCTTCGCGGTCAGCGGCTTGTGGTGCAGCATTCCCTCGCCGGAGTCGGCGAGCACCAGCGGGTTGTTGAAGACCAGCCAGTTGTAGATCGGCAGGTCGACGACCAGACCGAGCAGACCGACCAGTCCGAACTTGGCCACTTCGTGCACCAGGTGCTGGAACTGGCGGTACAGCGTGGTGACGAGCTTCAACGGGCTTCGGAACCTTCTGTGATCACACCGCGACGGGGAGGGCAGCTTCCCACGGTACCCGGCGACCGGTCCGACCCCGAAATCGCCAGCGTGCCGCGACGGCCGCCGTACGGCCGATGATGTATGGACATTAGGCTCCGGACTGTGAAGTTCGATCGCAAGGATCTCCCTGTCGGTACCCCGGTGGTCGGCATGGTCGGCGGCGGGCAGCTGGCCCGGATGACCCAGGAAACGGCCGTCGCGCTCGGCATCCAGCTCCGCGTGCTCGCCGAAGGCGAGACGGTGTCGGCCGCGCAGGCGGTCGCGGACGCGCCCGTCGGCGACTACAAGGACCCGGAGACGGTACGGCGGTTCGCCGCGGAGTGCGACGTGGTGACGTTCGACCACGAGCACGTCCCGACGGACCTGCTGCACTCACTCGAAGCGGACGGTCTGAAGGTCTATCCCGGCCCGGACGCGCTGGTGCACGCGCAGGACAAGGCCGTGATGCGTGCGCGCCTGGACACGTTCGACGCCCCAGCGCCGGCGCATCAGGTGGTCGAGACCCCCGCCGACGTCGCCGACTTCGCCAAGCGGGTCGGCGGTTTCCCGATCATCCTGAAGACCACCCGCGGCGGGTACGACGGCAAGGGCGTGTGGTTCGTCGACGGGCCCGAGGACCCGCAGATCGCGACCGCGTTCGGCAGCGGCGTACCGATCCTGGCCGAGGAGAAGGTCGACTTCGTGCGCGAGCTGTCCGCGATCGTGGCGCGTTCACCGCACGGGCAGGCGGTCGCGTACCCGATCGTGGAGTCGGTGCAGAAGGACGGCATCTGCGTCGAGGTCACCGCGCCCGCGCCCGGTCTGGCGCCGGAACGGGCCGCCCAGGCGCAGCAGACCGCGCTGCGGATCGCCGGTGAGCTCGGCGTGGTCGGCGTCCTCGCGGTCGAGATGTTCGAGGCGCGGGGCGGGCGGCTGCTGGTCAACGAGCTGGCGATGCGCCCGCACAACACCGGGCACTGGACGATCGACGGGGCGGTCACGTCCCAGTTCGAGAACCACTTGCGGGCCGTGCTGGATCTGCCGCTCGGATCGCCGGCCGCGCGAGCGCCGTACACCGTCATGGTCAACGTGCTCGGCGGGGACGTCGAGGACATGCACCGCGGCCTGCTGCACTGCATGGCGCGCGACCCGGGCCTGAAGGTCCACTTCTACGGGAAGTCGGTGAAGCCCGGGCGCAAGGTCGGCCATGTCACGGCGTACGGCGACGACCTCGAGGAGACCCGCGAACGCGCGCGCCACGCCGCCGCGTACCTGACCGGCACCATCGACGAGTAGGGACAAAGAATGATTGGCATCGTGATGGGGTCGGACAGCGACTGGCCGACGATGAAGGCCGCGGCCGAGGTGTGTGCCGAGTTCGACGTGCCCTTTGAGGCAGATGTGGTGTCGGCGCACCGGATGCCGACCGAGATGATCGACTACGGACGGTCAGCGCACGAACGGGGCCTGAAGGTGCTGATCGCCGGCGCCGGCGGGGCCGCACACCTGCCCGGGATGCTCGCGTCGGTGACCCCGCTGCCGGTGATCGGCGTACCGGTGCCGCTGAAATACCTCGACGGGATGGACTCGCTGCTGTCGATCGTGCAGATGCCGGCCGGCGTGCCGGTTGCGACCGTCTCGATCGGGAACGCTCGTAATGCGGGGCTGCTCGCGGTCCGGATCCTGGCCGCGTCCGACGAGAAGTTGCGGGACCGGATGCTGGCGTTCCAGGAAAACCTCGCGGGGGCGGCGCGGGCCAAGGGCGCTACGGTGCGTGACGGGGCGGCAGAGCTGCGTAAAGGCTGAGGCAGTCACTGGTTTTCCACAGGACGGGGCGGGTAGTCATGAGTTCCCATTGGAAGTCGTCTAAGGTCGTCGATCGTGACTCCGCCCACTGACTCGGACACGCAGCGCATTCCGGTCCGCTATTGGATCTGGCTGTTCGGCGCCGCCGTGTCCCTCCTCGGTGATCTGACGATGCGGTTCGCCATCGGCTGGTCCGCCACGCGTCACGGCGGCAGCGTCGCCGGCCTGATCCTGTTGCTCGCCGCCGCCCCGCGGGCCGTTCTGCTGCTGGTCGGTGGCGCGATCGGCGACAAGTACGGCGCCCCGCGGGTGCTGCTGGCCAGCTGTACGGCGATGTTCCTGGTCACCGCGGCCCTCGTCCCGGCCACGCTGGCGGCCGGCGAACCCGTGTGGTTGCTGGTGATCCTGGCCCTCGTGGTCGGAACGATCGACGCGTTCTTCCTGCCGTCGTCACGCTCGATGCCGCGCCTGCTGGTGCCGCCGGAGCAGGTCCCCCAGGCGCTCGCGAGCTTCCAGGTGACCGGGGTGATCTTCGCCGTCACCGGTACCGCGGTCGGCGGCGTGCTGGTGAGCTGGTCCGGACTCACCGCGGCCGGCGGTTTCGACGCCCTGACGTTCGGCGTGATGATCGTCGTCCTGATCCTGCTGCGGAAGACCATCGCGCCTCCCGGCCGAACGCCCGCCGGCATGCTCCGCTCGATCGGCGCCGGGATCCGGGTCGCCTTCGGCCGGCCACTCACCCGGGCGCTGCTGATCACGATGACGGTTGCGGCAGGTTTGCTGATGCCGCTCGACGCACTGCTGTTCCCGCTGCTCGCCCGCGACCACGGGTGGAACGCCGCGACCGCCGGCCTGCTGGTCGCCAGCCGGAGCCTGGGCGTGGGGGTGATCGCCCTGCGCATCCTGATGCGGGGCGCGTTTCCGCGGCCGGGCATCTTCGCCGCGCTCGGACTCCTGGTGGCGGCCGCCGGACTGCTCGGCCTCTCGGTGCTCGAGCCACTGCCGCTGACGTTCGCCGCCGGTGTGCTGAGCGGGATCGGCGTCGGCACATTCACCGGCCACGTGCTGCCGCTGCTGATGAACTCGGTGGACCGTGAGTTCCAGTCGCGCCTGCAGTCCATCGTCGTGCTCTGCCAGAGCCTCGCGATCATGGTGGCGAACCCGCTGCTGGGCGGCCTGGCCGATGTGACCGGCATCGGCATCACCGGTGTCTGCCTGGGTATCTCGGGCGCAGCCGCCATCACCGGGCTCGTCGTACTGACTCGCCCGGTCCTGCGGTCCGCAACAGTTTCTTAAGGCCGGCCCGGCGCCCGGTAGGTCCAGTCCGCGGCCCGCCACGTGGCGGCGTCGAGGTTGAGCCGGGCGTCGATGACGACCGGGGTGGTGACGACCTCTTTGAGCGCGGCCGGGTCGATCTCGCGGAACTCCGGCCATTCGGTCAGGTGCAGTACGGCGTGCGCCTCGCGGCACGCCTCGACCGCGGTGGGGGCGTAGCGCAGGGTCGGACGGACCTTGCGGGCATTCTCCATCGCCTCCGGGTCGTACACCGTGACGTTGGCGCCGTGCAGCTGGATCCGCCCGGCCACGTCCAGCGCGGGCGAGTCGCGAACGTCGTCCGTACCGGCCTTGAACGCGGCGCCGAGCACCGTGACGTTCTTGCCGATCCACTCGCCTCCGAGGAGCTCGTGGGTCAGGTCAACGATCCGGGCGCGGCGGTGCTGGTTGATGTCGTCGACCTCACGCAGCAGCGTGATGACCTCTTCGACGCCGAGCTCGCCGGCCCGGTGCATGAACGCGCGCAGGTCCTTCGGCAGGCAGCCGCCGCCGTACCCGGGCCCGGCGTTCAGCGCGCCGCGGCCGATCCGCTTGTCGTACCCGAGCGCCTCGGCCAGCTGCGTGACGTCCGCGCCGGTCGCGTCGGCCATCTCCGCGAGCGCGTTGATGAACGAGATCTTCGTGGCCAGGAACGCGTTCGCGCCGCCCTTCACCAGCTCCGCGGTCGGCAGGTTGCAGACGACGACCGGCGTACCCTCACCGATCGGCGTGGCGAACACCTCGCGCAGCCGAGCCTCCGCGGCGGCGGACTGGACGCCGAACACCAGGCGGTCCGGGTGCAGCGTGTCCTCCACGCCGTGCGCCTCGCGGAGGAACTCCGGCTGCCAGGCGATCTCGACCGCCGACCCGGCCGGGGCCTCGGCGTGGAAACGCTGCTCGACGATCGTCGACGTACCGACCGGGACCGTGGAGCGGCCGACCACCAGCACCGGCTTGGTGAGCAGCGGCGCGAGCATGGTGACGACCGAGTGCACCTGGGCCAGGTCGGCGGCCTCGCTGCCCTCGAGTTGCGGTGTACCGACGCAGACGAAGTGCACGTCGGCCCAGTCCGCGATCTCGCGGTAGTCCTTCGTGAACCGCAACCGGCCGGAGTCCACATGCTTCTTCAGCAGCGGGTCCAGCCCGGGTTCGTACAGCGGGGCCTTGCCGTCGTTCAGCAGCTTCAGCCGGTGCTCGTCGATCTCGACCCCGATCACGTCGAAGCCGAACTCGGCCATCCCGGCGGCGGTGTTCGCGCCGAGGTAGTTGGTGCCGATCACGGCGATCCGCAGGGGGCGGGAGGTCGCTTCACTCATGTCCGGGACTCTACCCATCGTGGTTATCAGCCGGTTATCGGCTCATGTCTGGAAAGAGGGTGTCTTGGAACTCTGCGCCCTCTGGGTGCGCTCTTGCTCACTTTCGGCGTACGACGTCCTCCGTCGGCGAGATGTTCGTCGTACTGTGTGACTCGTGAGTAACTCATTCGAGCTGTACGCGCTGTCCGAGGAGCACCAGGCGATCCGCGAGGCCGTTCGCGACGTCTGCGACGCCAAGGTCGCCCCGCACGCCGGGGACGTGGACGAGCTGGCCGAGTTCCCGAAGGCGTCGTACGACGCGCTGAAGGCCTCGGACTTCCACGCGCCGCACATCCCGGAGCAGTACGGCGGTGCCGGCGCGGACGCCCTGGCCACGGTGATCGTGATCGAGGAGGTCGCCCGCGCGTGCGCCTCGACCTCGCTGATCCCGGCCGTCAACAAGCTCGGCTCACTGCCGCTGCTGCTGTCCGCCTCGGACGAGGTCAAGCAGCGCTACCTGCCGCCGGTCGCCGCGGGTGACTCGATGTTCTCGTACTGCCTGTCCGAGCCGGAAGCGGGTTCGGACGCCGTCTCGATGAAGACGCGGGCAGTGGCCGACGGCTCGGATTACGTGCTGAACGGCGTCAAGCGGTGGATCACCAACGCCGGTGTCAGCGATTTCTACACGGTCTTCGCGGTGACGGACCCTTCGGCCCGGTCGAAGGGGATTTCGGCCTTCGTGGTGGAGAAGGCCGACGACGGCGTGTCCTTCGGTGCGCCGGAGAAGAAGCTCGGCATCAAGGGTTCGCCGACCCGCGAGGTGTACTTCGACAACGTCCGGATCCCGGCCTCGCGACTGATCGGTTCTGAGGGGACCGGGTTCGCGACCGCGATGGCGACGCTGGACCACACCCGGGTGACGATCGCGGCGCAGGCGCTCGGGATCGCGCAGGGGGCGCTCGACTATGCGCTCGGGTACGTCAAGGAGCGCAAGCAGTTCGGCAAGGCGATCGCCGAGTTCCAGGGCCTGCAGTTCATGCTCGCCGACATGGGCATGAAGATCGAGGCGGCCCGTCAGCTCACGTACGCCGCGGCCGCCCGCTCGGAACGCGGTGACTCCGACCTGACCTACTTCGGCGCCGCCGCGAAATGCTTCGCCTCCGACGTAGCGATGGCCGTCACCACCGACGCCGTCCAACTCCTCGGCGGCTACGGCTACACCCACGACTACCCAGTCGAACGCATGATGCGCGACGCCAAAATTACCCAAATCTACGAAGGCACCAACCAGGTCCAACGCATAGTCATGGCCCGCCAACTCCTGAAGGGCTTGGGGTAACAGCCCCGCGCCGCTCCCACCCCCGGCCGGCGCCCGAGCATCCTTTCGACTGCCGCTGGTGCTGCGAGCTGCCGCTCGCGGTGTGCGGCTGGCGCCGCGGGTGAGTGCTTGGTGGTCGTCTACGTACGAACGGTTGGTGTCCGTCAGTTCGGCCGCGTGGACGATGGCGGCCATGCTGTCGCAGCGCTCAAGCGCGTGTGAGCTGGTACGCCTGGAATATCCGGCTCTTGTGACGCATGTGTGGGTGGTCGACGGGTTCCAGGGTGGTGCCGGGCTTGGTGTGATGTGCACGCTCGACAGGACATGTCCAGTGGCCGGGTAGTGCACCTGAGCGTGAACGCGCCTGTGCGTACACCGTCTCGCCGGTGCACTACCTGTCGAGCGTGCACATCACCCCGGCCGCGAGCAGCCGTCCCGCCACCAACCCGATCACCCAGCCACCCATCCAGCACAAGAACGGATATCCCCTGGCGTTGTGGGTTCTCCCCTCTAACACCAACAGAGAAGCCACAACACCATCGGATATCCCCTCGTCTGCGAGGGCTCTTGTCGCGCCCGATCTCGGGGCCGGCCGGCGGGATGGACCGGGCGGCGCATGCAGTGGTGCGGTGCATGCGGTGAGGTGCGCGCGGTGGCGCGGTGCATGCGGTGCGGTGCGTGCGGTGCGGGCAAGCGGTGGTGTGGTGCGGTGGGGACTGGAGACAGGAGCTGGTGGGCGGAGACAGGGAATGTCGGGTTCCAGGTCTCCACGGCCTGTCGCGAGTCTCCGGATGCCGCCACCGACGCCCACACACCTGACCGGGGCGCCGGATATCCGCTCTTGGCCTGTGCGCGAGACGACGTTGGCTACGGCGGTATCTACGAAACCTCCACCGACGTGCACCTGCAACCTGGCCTGCAACGCCACGGTGGGGGCTACGCGTTGAACAGTCAGCCCAGGTTCACCGAGGCCGCCATCAACCGAGCGTTACGGGAGGACGTGGCCTGCTGTGGTGTAGAGGTGGTACCACTCTTCGCGGGTTAGGCGGATAGTCGCACCCGTGGCGGCGTCCTGGACTCGGGTTGGGTTGGTGGTGCCTATGACCACCTGCATGTTGGCGGGGTGGCGGGCGATCCAGGCGATGGCTATTGCGTCGGGGGTGGTTTCGTACTTGGTGCCCAGGTCGTCCAGGGCGTCGTTCAGTGGGCCGTAGTTGTCTTGGTCGCCGAGGAAGACTCCGCCTGGGGGTGGTTTCTGGACGGAGCCCCAGGTCTGGATGGTGATGTCGTTCAGGCGGGAGTAGTCGAGTACGCCGAGGTCGCGGTCGGCGGACTGGTCGAGGCCGGTGATGTTGGCGGCCAGGCCCTGGGCGACGAGGGCGGCGTTGGCGAGGCTGAACTGCATCTGGTTGACGACGAGCGGCTGCCGGACGGACTTGGCCAGCAGTTCGATCTGGCCGGGCGTGTGGTTGGAGACGCCGAAGGCCAGGACCTTGCCGCTGGTGTGGAGCTGGTCGAACGCGGCCGCGACCTCGTCGGGCTCGACCAGCGTGTCGGGCCGGTGGATCAGCAACAGGTCCAGGTACTCCGTCCGCAGCGCGGCCAGCGACTGGTCCACGCTCTCCAGAATGTGTTCGCGGGAGGAGTCGAAGAAGCCGGACCGGATGCCGACCTTGGACTGGATCCTGATCTGGTCCCGCTCGGACGCCGGAACCGCCTGCGCGTCGCCGTACCGCTGCTCGCAGCCGTGTGAGCCGCCGTAGATGTCGGCATGGTCGAACATCGTCACGCCGGCATCGCGCGCCGTGCCGACCAACTCCCGGATCTCGCTGTCACTGAGCTTGCTGATCCGCATCAGCCCCAGCACGACCCGCGACACGACCATCCCTGCTCTGGCCAACTCAACAGTCTCCATGACAGCTCGTTGTATCAGCTCCCGTGCAGCTGGACCTGGTCGAGTGCCCAGAAGGCTCCCGCGCCACGAGGAACGACGTACCGTCCTCCGTGGGGGGTCCGTGACTGTCACCGCAGCGGTTCATGGCCGTCGGTGGCGAGGGCGGACAGTACGCGCGAGAGTCCGAAGTCCCAAGCGGTGTTGACGTTGCCGCCGAGGCGGAAGGCGCCGGCGAGTTCCATGGTGATGAAGCCGTGTGCCCAGGCGACGAGCATGCGTGCTGACGGCAGCGTGTCCGCCGCTCCCGCCAGCGCCTCCATCCGGTCCAGCAGGGTCGTGCTCGAGCGTCGTGACCGTGCCTCCGCGCCGCCGATGAGCGGGTCGGAGGTGAACATCAGGCCGTACGTCGCCGGGTTCGCGAGCGCGAACCGGCGGTAGGCAGACGTCATCGCCCGCAGGTCGGTCATCGGGCTGCCGGTCGAGGCCGCGGCGTCGAGGAGGTCGGTCAGCTCGTCGGCCACCTGGTCGAGCACGAGCCCGATGACGTGGTAGCGGTCTCGGACCCGCTTGTAGAGCGAGGGACTCTTGACGCCGACCTCGGCCGCGATGGCGCGCATGGTCAGGGCGGCCGCGCCGCGCTCCTCGAGCAGCCGGCGAGCGGCCGCCACGATCGCGGCTTCGGACGTCACTGCCGGGGCGGGCGTCGCGACCACCTCCGGCATTCCGTGGGGATTTCTCTTGTCATCCGCACCAAGGCTACATAGTGTAGCCATCACCGCGCGTCGGCGTGGGATGAGCACGAAGGAGCCGCAGGTCGTGAGGATCGCCGAGGGGTTGCACCGGATCGGTTCGGATGTCGTCAACAGCTATCTTGTCGTCACCGGCGACGGGGTCACCGTGATCGACGCGGGTCTGCCGGGCTACTGGAAGTTGCTGCAGGCCGAGTTGGCGGAGCTGGGACTGTCGCTCGACGACGTGCGGGCGCTGATCCTGACGCACGGCGACACCGACCACATCGGCTTCGCCGCCAAGTTGTACGCCGAGAAGGGCATCGCGGCGTACCTCCATGAGGCCGACGCGCCGCGCGCGCGGCTGGAGGTGAAGAAGCCGAACTCCGGATGGGGTCCGGTCAAGGTGGGGCCGCTCGCGAGTTTCCTGTGGTACTCCGCGCGGCACGGCGGACTCCGGATCCCGCCCGCGACCGGTCTCCAGACGGTCGCCGACGACGAGGTGCTCGACGTTCCCGGCGCGCCACGGATCATCCACACGCCTGGGCACACACCGGGCAGTGTCGCCGTACATGTACCGGCTGTCGACGCGGTGTTCCTCGGCGACACGTTCACGACGAGGAACGTGCTGACCGGCGCGACCGGCCCGAAGCCGGCGCCGTTCACGCTCGAGCCGGACCAGGCGGTCGCGTCGCTCGACAGGCTGGGAGACGTGAACGCCACCTGGGTGCTGCCCGGCCACGGACCGGCGTGGGACGGCGGCGCACCGGACGCCGTACGCCTGATCCGCGAGGCTGCCGCCAACTGATCCGTAGGGTCCTGACATGCACTCTCCCGCGGAGCAGGTCTTTCTGCGTGTTCCTGGGGGTCGCGAGCTACTACCGGCGCTTCGCTAGCTGAACCGAACCGCGTCAGGCTCGGGTGGGATCTGCCCCGGCTTCCTTCGTCAGACGGTCGCCGACCTCGAGTTGCTTCCAGAGGTCGCGCTTCACCTTGACGTCGCGGACCTCGCCGCCGTCGAGCTCCACTTCGAGCTTGCGGTACAGGTTCGCGCCGTCGTACATGGCCCGGGACTTCTTGACGACAACCCCGGTCCACGCCTCTCCGTCAGCCATCAGTCACTCCTTCGTCACGGTGAGTTGCCAACGGTAGCTCAGCTGAGGGCGAGGTCGTTGACGAAGCTGTCCGACCAGTCCGACAAGGTCGGCAGTCGTTCGGACCAGATCTTGGTCCGCGGCGTTCCCGCAGTACCGGCCTCGCCGTTGTCCGGCCAGTAGCCGACCATCGAGCGCAGCGTGCCGACGTGCTCGGTGAAGTGGGCGTCCAGGCGGACGATCGTGGCGACCCGGGCGGCGCCCAGGCGGGCGATGACCTCCGGCTCGCGAAACACGGTTTCGATCGCGTCGCCGAGGTTCGCCAGCTGGGAGTCGCAGGGCTGCGCGTCCACCGGTTCGGTGATCACCAGGGTGTGGGTGTCGGGGAGGTACCGACCCTGACGCTCGGCGATCCGGTAGAGCTCGGTCAGTCGGGTCCGCAGGTGCGGGGTGGTGGCGAGTCCGGTGCCGGCGTCCTCGCACGAGGAGGCGTGCAGGTACGTGAGCGTGCACTCGGTCCAGCTCTGGCACAACGCCCGGATCGCCTCGAACGACGGCTCCTCGGCAACGGCCGAATACGTTTTCCGCAGTACGTCGAGGGCCGCCGTCAGCGGGACCTCCCGCTCTGCCAGCCGACGTCCCGCCGCGGCCGCGTGCGGAATCGGATCCGAACCGCCGGCCAGCGCCTGGAGCAACGGCCGGAACACGGTTTCGTGACTCGGCCCGCGCAGCCGGTGCCGTCCTCGTGCCGGTGGATCCAGTTCCGCCTCGAGGAAAGCCTCGGGCACGGTCGTGGTGGGCAGCTGTTTGCGCAGCTTGTCGATCAACATGGCAGGTCCCCGTTTGACTACCGCTCGTGGTCGCCCACCTGGCCGGCGGGCGACTCGTACGCCCTGAGACGCTCGGCCCACCGATCCATGACGCGAGTTCGGCAGAAATCTAGGATCCGGGCGCCGCGGCGGCGTGCAGGAGCCGTTTGGGCCGGTCCGGGTCGTAGCTCTGAGCGATGCGCCCGCCCGTCATCGAGCCGTACGCCGATCCGCCAGCTTCTTCGCGATCGTCGAAGGCCACTGCCGGAATCGGTCGAGTCCAGCTAGTCTCGATATTTCGGAGCGCTGGGGCAACGACAGAGTTCAAGACCAGGTCACATCGGTCAAGAAGGACAGTACGTCGGCCAGGGGAGGGCGACGAGGGTGACCTCGATCGACCGGCAGCACCAGGCAGGTGACCCGCAGGGGGTGGGGGCCGTCCCGCGTCCGCCGTCGACGTTGGTCGTTCGGGAGCGCCTGCATGCCGCGCTCGACCTCGGCGTACGGTCGCCGCTCACGATGCTGGTCGCACCGGCCGGCACCGGCAAGACGGTCCTGTTGTCGGACTGGGTGACTCGCTGGAGAGCGCCCGGTACGCCGGTGACGTGGATCGGTGGGCACGCGGCGAGCTCGTTGGGACCCATTCTCGAGGACGCGATGGCCGGTGACGTAGCGGCTCCGGGCCTGGTCGTCGTCGACGACGGTCATTTGCTGTCGGCAACCATTCTCGCGGATCTGGCGCTGGTACTGCGGAAGTCGCCGCACTCGCTGCGCATCGTGCTCGCCAGCCGGTACGACCTGCCGCTACCGGTGCCGGAGCTCGAGTCGCGGGGCCTGGCGCTGACGCTGCGCTCGCGGGACCTGCGCTTCACCGACGCCGAGGCGACCGAACTGGTGAAGGCTCACGCGGGCGAGGCGACCGCCGAGGACATTCGCTTGTTCCAGGCCAACACGGCGGGCTGGGCGGCCGCGTTGGTCCTCGCGGCCCGGGCCTTCGCGGCGTCCGGCGAAGTCGCGTGGTCCTTGGTCAACCAAGGTCCTGTTCTCGACCTGTTCCTCGGCGAAACGTTCAGCACCCTGGACGAGCGCGTCCAGACCATGCTGCTGAGCACGTTCGGAGTCCCATCGGTCACCGGCGAGCTGGCCGCGATTCTGAGCGACGACTCGGATGCGCCCGCGGTGCTCGGGGACCTGGCCCGAAACGGGCTGCTGGTCACCGCGTACGTCGACGGCGCGGGCAGCGAGCCGGTGTACCGCTACCACCCGCTGCTCGTCGAGCTCTTGCGGCGCAGGGTCGTCGGGAGCGCCGAATGCGCGAGGATCGTCGCGGCCGCTCAACGCCGGTCCGCGCTGCACTACGAGAGCCGTGGCGACAGCGCCGCCGCGCTCCGCGGCGCTCTGGGCGCGGAGGATCCAGCACTCGTGGCGCGGATCGTGCTGGGCCGCGGCCCGGAGCTGCTCGCGGCCGGCGAACTGGATCTGGTCGCCGCCGCCTTCGCGGCACTTCCCGCCGACTACCTCGAGACCCACCCGCATCTGACCGGTGTCCGCGGCCTGCTGCGTCGCGTGTCCGGAGACGTGGCCGGCGCGATGATGGACGCGGCCGCGGCGGACCGGTTGACCGACGAGCGGGATCCGGCGGCACCGACACCCGACGACGACGCCCTCGACGCGGACGCGGTGCTGCTGCGGTTGTGGAAATCCCGGTACGGATGGCACGACGTCCACGCGGCGATCGATCGGACCCGGTCCTTGCTGGCGTTGGACCGGACAGCGAGTGGCCGACGCAGCGACGCCGTACTCGGGCCGGAGCGGCTGGCCTGGCTGCTGATCGAGCTGGCCGCGACGGAGACCTGGGCCGACGACCTCGACAGCGCGTCGGCGCACCTGGA
This sequence comes from Kribbella sp. NPDC055110, assembly GCF_053607525.1. Taxonomy (NCBI): domain Bacteria; kingdom Bacillati; phylum Actinomycetota; class Actinomycetes; order Propionibacteriales; family Kribbellaceae; genus Kribbella; species Kribbella sp. NPDC055110. Next base: position 340,321 of record NZ_JBSGTS010000003.1, on the reverse strand, counting down.
CGAAGCGCTTGTCTCGGCACGGATGGCGGCGCATGCCAGGCTGATCGCCGGCGGACTCGTGCACCGCGCCGTCGTGCAGTACGTCCGCGGGCAGGTGCGGAATGCCGCCAGGTCGGCCCGGGAAGCGCTCGATACCGGCGGCGACGAACTCCCTCGGGAGTACGCCGTGCGCGCCTACGTGGTGCTGGGGTTCGCGGCCCTGAGCGAGCTGCGGCGCGACGAGGCGTGGCGTTGGCACGAGCTCGTCGCCGTGACGGAAGCAGCCGAGTCCGACACGGTCGTCGCCGCGCTGTGCGCGATGCTCCGGGGCGTGCTGCTGATCGAGGACGGCCGGCTCGACGAGGCGTTGTCCGAGATGACCGCCGATCCCGCCGTGGTCGGTCCGCTGCCGTCGTTCCTGGCGCGCGACTGGGCGCTGTTGCGGTTCCGGCTGGCGGTGCTGATCGGGGACGAGCACGGCGCCATGGTGCAGCTCGCGGAGCTCGACCGGGTCGGAAGCGGCTCCGAGGCCGAGTTGCTGCGGGCCATGCTCTCGATCGGGCAAGGCGACCTGCGGGCAACGGTGTCGATGATCGACGGAGTGCTGGCCCGCCCGGGCATCTACCCGCCTGTCGCATCGGCGGCGGCGGCGTTCCGGACCGTTCTGCTGGTGCGGGCGGCGGACCCGGTCGGTGCCGAGGCGTCGTTGGTCGACACCCTCATTCGCGTGGCGCCGCAGCGCATCCTGCACGCCTTGATCCCCGCGGGCGGTGAGCCGGTCTTCCTCGACCAGCTCCGCGAGTACGTCGCGAGTCCGAACTCGCACCCGTTCGCCGCGATCGCGCTCGAGAAGCTGTCGGCGTACCAGAGCAGGTCGACCGGGTCCGGTGGAGTGACGTTGCTGGCGCGGACCAGGCCCGACGCACACGCCGTACCGCCTCGTCGCCTCAGCGCCGTCCTGAACGGTGCGCGGATCCGGCTGACGGTGCGGGAGGCCGAGGTCCTGGATCAGCTCGCGCTCGGCAACTCCTACACCGAGATCGCCAAGGCGTTGTTCATCACCGAGAACACGGTGAAGACCCACCTGATGGCACTGTACCGAAAGCTCGGTGTCGAGAAGCGGTCCGCGGCGCTTCGGGTCGCACGTGGGGTCGGCCTGCTGCAGCCCGCACCTGCGGTGGAGACAAGGACATTCGGCGGACAAAGGAGACTGCGATGAACCAAGGCCTGCTGAACTCGTTGACCGAGGCCGAGCGGCAGTTGGTGGCCGAGGCCGAGCAGGACGCGCTGAAGCGGCTGGACGAGGACGAGTTGCTGGACCTGCACCAGCGCATCCGGCGGACGCGGACGAAGTACGTCAAGAACTACCGGCGCGGCGCGAGCGCGGCCGTTGCCGACGTCGGCGGCCGCGGCCTTTCGTACGCGCGCAACCAGCGCGACCGGGACAAAGCCGAACTGTTCGAGTCGGTGCTGGCGACCGTGAGCCGTGAAGTCGCGGCCGCCGCTCGGCGGGCCTCGATGGAACTTCGGGCCGAGCGGATCGCGGCGGGGCGGTCGGCCCGCCCGGCGCCCGCCGCCGCGAAGCGTCCCGCCGCGAAACGACCGGCCGGTAAGCCCGCGCCGGCGACCAGCCCCCGGCCGCGCGCAGCCAAGACCACCGGGGGTCTCAAGAAGGATGCCTCCACCCGCGCGCTCGGCAGCCGGCGGCAGGCCGAACGCGACTCCCGCTGACCGGCTCCCCCGATTCGGGTGATCCCAAGAACGCCCGGCTCGGTTCTGCTGGACTCCGCGGCGTCCAGGAGGTGCGGAGATGCGCGATGCCGGTGGTGCGACACCGCGAAAGCTGCGCGGCCCGAGGTTCAGGTCCCGGCTCAGAATCCCGGTGGTCGGTACGGCGCTGGTTGCCGTCGGCCTGGCCTACGCCGCGCTGGTCCCGAGCGGCGCCGCGGGTGCGGACGGACCCCAGTCCCAGCAGATCGAGCAAGGACGGCGGCTGTTCGCGGTCGGGTGCACCAGCTGCCACGGGCTGCACGCCGAAGGCGGGACGAACGGCGAGGGCCGGATGGCCGGCCCGTCGCTGATCGGGGTGGGTGCGGCCGCGGTGGACTTCCAGGTCAGCACCGGCCGGATGCCTGCTGCCCAGCCCGGAGCGCAGATACCGCAGAAGCCGCCCGTCTACGACGAGGACGAGATCGCGGCGCTGGCGGCGTACATCGCCTCGCTCGCTCCCGGACCCGCGATCCCGGCGTCCGACGCGTACGACGTCAGCAAGGCGACGCAGGAGGAAGTCGCTCGGGGCGGGGAGCTGTTCCGGACGAACTGCACGGCCTGCCACAACTTCGCCGGCCGGGGCGGCGCACTGCCGAACGGCCGGTACGCGCCGTCGCTGATGTCGACGACGCCGCGGAACATGTACCAGGCGATGCTGACCGGACCGCAGCAGATGCCGGTCTTCTCCGACGCCGTCCTGCTGCCTGAGGACAAGCGCGCGATCATCGCCTACATCGTCGCGTTGCAGGACGCGAAGGACCCGGGTGGCTTCGGGCTGGGCCGGCTGGGTCCGGTCTCCGAGGGCCTGTGGGGCTGGCTGATCGGGATCGGTCTGCTGGTCGTCGTCGCCGTGTGGATCGGGGCGCGCGTTCCGAGGGTGCACCGCAAGCGGGATTGACCGCGGCGCCGCACCTCACCCGAATCTCTGAGAATCACCTTAATCGGAGGAGGACGGCCGCGCGGCGCGTTGGTGGGATGAAGCGGTCGGCGCGCACCTCGGCGCGCCATCCCCGGGAGGAACCCGACATGACCCATCTGGTGGTGCTCGGTCTGGACAGCCGCGAAGACGCCGAGCGCGTCGTGCAGCTCACCGAAGACCTGGCCAAGCAGCAGTTGTTGCAGCGAGAGGACGCGGCGATCGCCTACAAGGACGCCAAAGGCAAGGTACGCATTCAGCAGACCGTGAACCTGACCGGACTCGGCGCCGCCAGCGGGGCGCTCTGGGGCTCGCTGATCGGCCTCATCTTCTTGAACCCGCTCGCGGGTCTGGTCGTGGGTGCGGCCAGCGGTGCGATCAGCGGCAAGTTGACCGACATCGGGGTCAGCGACCAGCTGATCAAGGAGATCGGCCAGGAGTTGCAGGAGGGCCACGCCGCCGTGTTCCTGCTGGCGCGGTCGGCCACCGTCGACCGGGTGGTCGAGGCGCTGAAGCCGTACAGCCCGACCATCCTGCAGACCAACCTGACGCGCGAGCGCGAGGAAGAACTCGTCGCGGCCCTGCAGTCCTGACCCGGCGCCGGAGCAGCCGGCAGGAGGAGGTCTCGTGAACACGATCCCGGACGACTTCGATCCGATTCCCTCGACCCGGCGAGGGGCGGCCGTCGGTGTCGCTTCGCTGAAGCAGGCCGAAGCCGAGGTCGACGCGCTCGCGGTTCCGGTGGCGGCGGACGCCGAGCCCGGCGCCGAGCTCGGTATCGACGCCGCGGGCCTGGCGGCGGCCGGCTTCACCGGCGAACGCGGCCAGGCCCTGGTGCAGCCGCACAGCGGCAGTCCGGTCCGGGTCGCCGTCGGGATCGGGACGCCGGACCAGATCGACGCCACGCTCGCGCGCGACCTGGCCGCGGAGTTCGCCCGGGCCGTTCCGTGGCACCGGCGCCTCGCGATCGAGGTGCCGTCACGGGACGCCGGCATCTCGGTCGCCGACTTCGCTCAGGCTGTGACTGAGGGCGTGCTGCTCTCCCGCTGGCGGTACTTCGTCGGCCGTGGCGCGGACGAGCCGACGTTGGAGTCGCTCACGGTGGTCGCCTCCGACGAGGACGCCGAGGCCGCTCGTCTCGGCGTGGAGCGTGGCCGGATCGTCGCTGCGGCGTACTGCCTCGGACGGGATCTGGCGAACTGTCCGGCCAGCACGCTGTCGGCCGAACGGATGGCCGAGGTCGCGCTCGAGGTCGGTCCGCCGGCCGGGCTGCGGGTGGAGGTCTTCGACAAGCAGCAGCTGATCGAGCTGGGCTGCGGGGGACTGCTCGGCGTGAACCGGGGCAGCGTCGACCAACCTCGGATGGTCAGGTTGCGGTACGAGCCCGAGCAGCCCACCGGCCGGATCGCCTTGATCGGCAAGGGAATCATGTACGACTCCGGCGGCATCAGCCTGAAACCGAGCGACGAGTCGCACGCGCAGATGAAGAACGACATGAGCGGGGCGGCGGTGGTGCTCGCAGCCATGACGGCGCTGCGCGACCTCGGGTGTACGTCGGCGGTGACCGGCTACCTGATGTGCACCGACAACATGCCCTCGGGATCGGCGCTGAAGCTCGGTGACGTCTTGAGGATGCGCAACGGAACGACGGTCGAGGTACTGAACACCGACGCCGAGGGCCGCCTGGTGATGGCGGACGCGCTGGCGCTGGCGACCGAGGAGCCGGTCGACGCGATCGTCGACATCGCCACGCTGACCGGTGCGTGCCTGCGGACCTTCGGTGTCGAGATCGCCGGCGTGATGGGCAACAACGCCACTGTCGTCGATCAACTCCGGCGCGCGGGCGACGTCGTCGACGAGCCGGTCTGGGAGCTCCCGCTGCACCGGCCGTACCGGTCACAGCTCGACTCGGTGGTCGCCGGCCTGACGAACATGGGCGGGATCAACGCGGGGTCGATCACGGCCGCGCTGTTCCTCGAGGAGTTCGTCGCCGGGCATCCCTGGGCGCACGTCGACATCGCCGGCACCGCTCAGCTTGCGGCGCCGCGGACCTGGCGGAACAAGGGCGCGACCGGCTTCGGCACGAAGCTCTTGATCGAGTTCGCGCTGTCCTTCACGCCACCGGCGAGCAGCGGCGGATCGGGATCGTGAACGCCAAGGCGGAGAAGACGCCGACCGCGAAGAGCCGGATGCAGCGGATCCTCGACGGCATCGAACAGGTCGGCAACAAGGTTCCGCACCCGGCGCTGATCTTCCTGGCCCTGATCCTCCTCGTGATCGTCCTGTCCCAGATCCTGTCCTGGACGGGCACCAGCGTCACGACCGAGGTCGTCGAACCCGCGACGGTCCAGGTCGCACCGGAGTACCCGGGAGGCACGAGCGTTCCGGGCAACGACGCGCCGCCGGCGCCCGCCGTACCGGACTACCAGGTGCACCACGAGACGATCACGGCCGAGAGTCTGCTGACCGGTGACGGGATCCGCTTCATCTTCACCACGGCGGTCCAGAACTTCAACGACTTCGGCGTCGTCGCGGTCATCCTGGTCGCGATGATCGGCGTCGGCGTCGCCGAGGAAGCCGGGCTGATCGCGGCCCTGATCCGGAAAATGGTCAAGGTCGCGCCGCGCGGCCTGATCACGTTCATCATCGTGCTCCTCGGCGGCATCTCGAGCGTGGCCTCCGATGCCGGCTACCTGGTCCTGATCCCGTTGGGTGCGGCCGCGTTCGCCTCCCTCGGGCGGCACCCGCTGGCCGGCATCGCGGCGGCGTACGCCGGGGTCAGCGCGGCCTTCTTCGTCAACGTGCTGATCACCCCGGCGGACGGCATCATCACCGAAGTCACCAACGAGACGATCGCTCTGGTCGCGCCCGACGTGCACCTCAACGTCACGCACAACTTCTTCTTCAGCATCGCCGCGACGATCTTCTGCGCGCTCGTGATGACGGTCATCACCGAGCGGATCCTCGAGCCGCGGCTCGGCAGGTACGACCCGGCCGAGGCCCCCGAGGACGCGCCGGCCGACCACCAGCCCAGCGACGAGGAGATGCAGCTGGAGTCCCGCGGGCTGCGCTGGTCGGTCTACTACCTGCTGGTGGCGGTGGCGATCGTGTCGGCGCTGACCTTCATTCCCAAGGCGCCGCTCCGCAACCCGGACACCGGAGAGATCTTCGGTTCGTCGCCGTTCATGAGCAGTCTGCTCTTCATCATCTCGATGCTGTTCCTGGCTGCCGGCCTCGGTTACGGCCGCGGCGCGAAGTCGCTGACCGGGAGCACCAACGTCATCAACGCGATCGTGAAGACGTTCAACGGGCTGGGCGGACTGATCTTCCTGATGCTGCTGATCGCCCAGTTCATTGCCTACTTCAACTACACGAACATGTCGACGCTGGCCGCCACCGGTCTCGCGGATCTGCTGGAGCGGGCCGACATCGGGGCGCTGCCGCTGCTGATCGGGTTCATCCTGCTGGTGGCGATCATCGACCTGATCATGCCCGGAGTGATCCCGAAGTGGGCGATCCTGGCGCCGATCTTCGTACCGCTGTTCTACCGGCTCGGCATCGCGCCGCAGACCGTGGTCGCGGCCTACCGGGTCGGTGACGGCCCGATGAACGTGATCACGCCGTTGATGGTGTACCTGCCGTTCATCGTGCTGGTGTGCCAGAAGTACCGGAAGAAGGCCGGCATCGGCACAGTGGTGTCGATGATGCTGCCCTACACCGGCATCGTGCTGGTCACGTGGACGCTGTTCTACATCGTCTGGTACCTGATCGGGATTCCCTGGGGCCCGTCCGCACCGGTGCACCTCGGCTAGGGCCGGTCATGGACGACGCGACGCTGAGCCTGATCGTCCTCGGGCTCGTCGTCGCGGCGTTCATCTGGAACCGGCTGCCGGTCGAGGTGGTCGCGGTGCTCACGGCGGTGGTGTTGTGGGCGAGCGGCCTGGTCGCCTTTCCCGCGGTGGTCGCGGGCTTCGGTGATCCGGTCGTCATCCTGATCGCGTCGCTGTTCGTGGTGAGCGAGGGCATCGACTCGACCGGTGTGACCGCCTGGGTCGGCCAGACCATCGTGCGGTACGCCGGTACGACGCGAGCCCGGCTGCTGATCGCCGTCACCGGCCTGTGCGCGGTGCTGACCGCGCTGATCACCCTCAACGGAGCCGTCGCGGCGCTGCTCCCGCTCGTCGTCATGCTGGCGATCCGGGCCGGTGAGCCACCGTCGCGGATGCTGATGCCGTTGACCTTCGTCGGCAGCGCCGGATCGCTGCTCACGCTGACCGGCTCGCCGGTAAACATCATCGTCTCCGAGGCGGCGCACGACGCAGGGGCCGGCGACTTCCCGTTCTTCGCGTTCGCGGTGGTCGGAGTGCCGCTGGTCGCAGGCACGATCGCCATCTCGGTGCTGGCCGGTCCGCGGCTGCTGCCGCACGCCCGTCCCGCACATCCGGCCGCGGATCTCGCGCTGCACGCCGAGACCCTCGACACCCACTACGCCGCCCTGGCCGACGGTTTCTACCGGCTGCGCATCCGCGACCTGTCGCCGTTGGTGGGCCGGCAGGTACGCGAGCTCGATCTCTCGCCGTACCCCGGCGTGGAGATCGCGGGCGTCCAGGACGGGCACGGACGGCATCGGCCGGACACAGCGACGCTCGATGTGGGCGATGTCCTGGTCGTGACCGGCGCTGAGGCGGACGTGAACAGCCTGACCGCCGAAGCGCGGCTCGCGGTGACCATGACACCGGTCGACGATCTGATGACCCGTGAGGCCGGCGTGGTCGAGGCCGTCGTCCCGCCGCGGTCGTCGCTGGTCGGTGAGACGGTTTTCCCGGGCATGCGTCGCGGACCCGACCTCGTCATCGTCGCGGTCCAGCGGATGGGCAAGGATCGCGGCAAGCGGCCGACCCAGCTCGCCGAAGGCGATGCGCTGCTCGTGCACGGCGTCTGGGCGGCGCTGGACGAGCTCAGCGAGGACCGGGACATCCTGCTCGTGGACTCGCCGCAGACGGTCCGGCGCCAGGCGATTCCGTGGGGCGCCAACGCGTCGATCGCGGTCGCGATCCTGGCCGCGATGATCGTGCTGCTCGCGACCGGCGTCGTACCGGCCGCGATGGCGGGCCTGCTCGCGGCGACGGCGATGGTGCTGGCCCGGGTCGTCCGGACGCAGCAGGCGTATCGGGCGATCTCCTGGCAGATCGTCGTACTGATCGGTGCCCTGATCCCGTTGTCGGGTGCGATCCAGTCGAGCGGCGGTGCGGATCGGATCGCCGGACTGATCGTCGACGCCGTCGGCACGGGCCGCCCGTACCTGTTGCTGCTGGCCCTGTTCGTCCTCACCGCGCTCCTCGGCCAGGTGGTCAGCAACACCGCGACGGTCCTGATCGTCACGCCGATTGCGGTCGCCGCCGCGGCAGGCACGGGTACGTCGATCAAACCCGTGCTGATGCTGATCGCGGTCGCTGGTTCGGCCTCGTTGCTCACCCCGATCTCCACGGCCGCGAACATGATGATCATGAGTCCCGCGGGCTATCGCTTCGGCGACTATTGGAAGCTGGGGCTGCCGGTGATGCTCTGGTGGCTCGCGGTCGCGCTCCTAGTCATCCCACTCGTCTGGTCGTTCTGAGGCGCGTTAGGGTGCGCCCAACGTGAGGGTGGCGTCTGCCGGCTTGCCGGATCGCAGATAGGTCAGCTCGAGCTTGTCCCCGACCTGGCGGGTCAAGGTCGCCACGACGATCTGTTCGCTGCTGACGGCCGCCTGGCCGTCGACCTTGGTGATGATGTCGCCCGCCTGCAGGCCCGCCTGCACCGCGGGGCCGCCGGCGTCGACCCCGAGCACGAACAGCCCGGTCGGTGTCCCGGCGGCCTTCGCGACCGCGGGCGGGATCTCCTGGACCTGGAGGCCGGTCGTCGGATGCCCGGGCTTGCCGGTGCTGATCAGCTGTTCGGCGATCGGGTTCGCCAGATCGACCGGAATCGCGAAGCCGAGGCCGACGCTCCCGCCGCCGGCGGCGCCCGACGCATCCGGAACCGTGGCGATCGCGGCGTTGACACCGACCAGGCGCCCGGAGCAGTCCACCAGTGCGCCGCCGCTGTTGCCGGGGTTGATGGCCGCGTCGGTCTGGACGGCACCGATCAGGTGATGGGTGACCGCGTCACCCGGCACCGGCACATAGCGGTCCAGCGCACTCACGATGCCCGACGTGACCGTGCTGCTGAGCCCCAGCGGGGCGCCGAGGGCGATCACCGGCTGGCCGACTTGCAGCGACCCGGACGAACCGACCGCGATGACGGGATAGTCGCCGGCGCCGTCGGCCACCTTCAGCACGGCCAGGTCCGTACTCGGATCGCGGCCGACGATCGTCGCGTCGGAGGTGCGGCCGTCGCTGTACCGCACGGACACCGCACCGCCGGAGCCCGCGGCGACCGAGATGACGTGGTCGTTGGTCAGGACGTACCCGCCGCTGCGGATGAGCTGTCCGGACCCGGTTCCCGCGGCGGCGCCGCGACGGGCCGAGATGGTCACGATCGACGGCAGCACCTGGTTCGCGACCGGGATCGCCGCGCACATCGCCGTACCAGGATCTGCCGCGCCCGATGCCGACGAGGTGCCGCCGCGGTCGACGGCGAGGAAGATCACCGCGGTCACGAGCGCGCCGGCCACCAGGCCGACCGGGAGACCGAGTGTCAGCAGTTGGGCGGGGTGGAAGCGGTGCCCGCTCGTCGAGGGTCCGGCGGCCGGGGGTTGGTTGTCGGCCTGACCCATCTCGACCTCCTCTGATCCGCTCAGGAGTCCGACGGCTGTGCCGGCGAGTCGTGTGCCACGCGCTCCTGGCCGTCCCGAGGATAGGTTTGCGGCGCGTCCGGCAGCTCACCCGATCCAGGTGACCGCGGGGTGGCACGGTCGAAGTACAGGTAGGCCACGGCCGCAGCAGCGATCGGCATCGCCAGCGCGAACAGGATCGACGACACCACGTTGATCAACGTCGGTGACCAGTCCGTCGCCAGCAGCAGGACGATGCCGGCGATCGGTCCGACGGCCAGGCCCAACCCGACCACCAGCGTCAGGGGTACGGCGGTCCGCCACCACCGGCGCATCACCAGGTGACGGCTGCGTCTCAGCGCCGTACCCCCGGAGCAGTGCTCGGCGACGAGGACCTGCACGATGAACGCGCGGCTGACGGCGTAGTACACAGCCACCGGGATCGTCGCCACGAAGATCGTGAGGACGAACAGCACGGCGACGTACTGTGTGCAGGCGCGAGCCAGCGGCCATCGGATCGTCACCACGTGGCGCAGCGCGGCCCGTGCCGTCACCGGGGCGCCACGGTCGAGTTGATCGAGCGTCCGCATCACGACCGCCAGGAGGACGACGTACGTCGCGATCGTGAGGAGGGTGACGGCCAGCGCGAGGATCGATGCCCAGAAGCCGGTCGCGTCCTCGGTCGGTGCGCCGAGGTCCGTCGGCGCATCCCGCCTGGCCGCCTGGAGCTCGGCCAGAGTGACCGTGATCAGGCCCAGGACGCCCAGGGCGGCGGCGAACCCACCGAACAGGCCCGGTTGCCGACGGAAGAGGCGGATCGCCGAGGCCACCGCCTGACCCCAGGCTCGTGGCCGGCGGGCGGGAAGTGGGTCGGCATCGGTCCATTGCGTCCGGCCGGCAGCGAACCACACCAGAGCGACGAGTACGGCGAGCACGAGCCCGAGCAGCCAGGTCCGGTCGAGGGTTTCGCGCAACAGGTTCGATCCGGTGGCGACGGCGGCGCAGAAGACCCGGGTGCTGCTCGGTCCGAGCAAGGTTCCGGCGGGCACAGTGGTGCTGTCGTCGCGCCAGTTCGCCTCGGCGTCCTGGATCGGCGCCGTCCAGGACTCCTTCATGTTCGGTCCGGTCGGTCCGTCGAAGAACGATCGCTGACGCTCACCCCATCGGCCCTGGAACGCGAGCCAGGGGTACTGCGCCAGGTAGTCCGACCGGTTCAGCGGGACATAGGCGACCTCGGGTTCGATCGCCGCTTGCGGCCTGGTGGTGTCGTCGCAGCCCAGTCCCTCCGAGCCGCGCCCGAGGTACAGGCGTTGCCCGTACTTGTTCGCATGCGAACCCGCCGCCGGGTAGACGACCGGATGGGTCCCGTCGACGAGTTCGAGCTTGGCGTCGCCCCACCGCGCGCGTTCGGCCCCGCCGTGCTGGCTGTACCCCACCGCGGTCGGGGACGTGGTCAGTGCGGCCGCCGGCGTGGATGCGTCGAAGATGAGCTGGATCGATTCCCAATCGCCTTCGTGGGTGTTGTTGTAGTCGTTGAAGATGTAGAAGAACCAGTACTCCAGCGAGAGCTGTCCGGGGTACGCCGGGTCCCGCGCGACGTGGGCGTAGACAGTCGCGGCGTACTCGGCGTTGAGCTGCGCGGACCAGTTGGCGTAGTCACAGGCGGGGCGCAGCGGATCGCCCGGAAAGTCCAGGAAGTGCCCGGCGTACTGCAACCCGAGGTCCGAACCCTTTGGCTGGGTCTTGATCAGATCCGGCGGCCGCCACGGGCCGCGCAGGGCGACCTCCTGATTGCCGAGCACGGCCTGGACGTCGATCGGCCGGAAGTGCTCGCCGTCGGCGCAGCGGGCTGCGCTGTCCTGAAGTTTGACCACCGGCGCGTAGCGGTCCGCCAGCTGCTGCGCCGCGACATCGTCCGGAGAGCTGGCGGCCATTGCAGGTTCCGTACCGCCGAAGAGCAACGCCGCCAGCACCAGCAGCGCCGATGACAGGATCACCCGATCTAGGTGATCCGGGCGCTCACGTCGCACGGCGGCTCGCCGCCCGTCGTTCGAGGTGGCGCCACCGCACCAGCGCCAGCAGGCCCACCACGACCGGTACGACCTGGACAGCGACCCGCCAGACGAGCAGTCCGGCGACGAGTGCCGTTGCCTCCAGATCGCTATGCGTCGAGACGAACGCCGCGTAGGTCGCGTCGAGCACCCCCGCGCCCATCAGCGGCAGCCCGGTGAGTGGATAGATGACGAGGAAGGTGCACGCGAGCAGAAGGACGGTGGCGCCGGTCAGCGGGATGCCGACGAAGCCGAGGCACATCACGAGCACACCAGCCTCCACGACGACCAGACCGCACAAGCTGACGACCGCGAGCCGGCCTTGCGCTTTCAGGAGCCCCGCGCTGTGGGCCTGGAAGTCGACCAGTCGCTCGGCCCACTCGTCCGGTCCGCTGGCGGACGGCCGCACCTTTCGTAGCAACGAACCGAGCATCCGTCCGAGCGCCGCGGCGGTCCGCTCTGCCCGTACGGCGTAGACCAGGCCGGCCAGCAACGCGACGGCCCCGGCGCCGAAAACGAGTGCTGCCCAGGCGAACGGTGCGTAGAAGGTCCGGCCGGCCCAGAAGATGACGAACCCGAGAACCGGCGCGGCCAGCCGGGCGACGTAGAACATCAGGGTGCTGAGCGTCAGTCCGGACGCCGCCGCTTTCGCGTCGATGCCCCACGATCGGAGCATTGCCAGCCGTACGACGACATCGCCCGGCGACGGTGCGATCGTCGCGACCGAGGTGGCCGCGACGTCGTTGACCATCGCACGCGGAACGTTGAGTCCGGTCACGAACAGTGCCAGCGGAGCCGCGAGTACGAATCGGCGGATCGGCAGGACGAGGAGGACCACCGCGATCTGCCAAGGGCTCAGGTGAGTCATCGCGTAGCCGACCTGGCTCCAGTCGATGGCCCGCAGCAGCCGCAGCAACAGCCAGGCGACGACGGCGACGAGCAACAGCCGGCCCACGCGCACCAGCGTCTTGGGGACTCGGCGCCGAGCCTTGTGGGTCGATTCCGGTCGCGGTGAGGGGTCTGCCACTCCACCACCCTGCCGTCGGATCGGCGTGCCGGCATCCCACGATCCGGGGGAGCCGATGTGGTCCGGACCACCCATCGCCCGGGAAGGGTGATGCCCTGCCACCGCTGCCGCGGCACAGTGAGTGGCGCCGGGAAAGGGGGCGTTGCCATGGGCCACTACGTGATCCGGGTGCAGGGCACGTTGTCGGACGAGCTGACCGAGGCGTTTCCCGCACTGGCGGTAGATCCAGAGCCGGTGCAGACCGTGCTGCACGGATACCTCGCCGATCAGGCAGCGCTGGCCGGCATCCTGAACCACCTCGACATGCTCGGAGTCAACATCCTGGAAGTCCTGCAGATCCCGCCCTTCGAGCCGATCGACGCCGGGTGACGAGTCCCGCGACCACAGCCGCTCCGGTCGCGATCACGCCGATCACGAAAACCACCAGGAGTGCCGTCCGGAGGGATCGGGTCAGGATGTCGAACGCGGCGGCGCCGGTCGCCGGGCTGAGCTCGGCCGGCAGCCGGTCGAGATAGTGCTGCCGGCCGATCGCCACGACGATGCCCAGCACGACCATCGAGACGGCCACGCCGAGTCCTGTGCCCAGCAGTGCACGGCGACGATCGACGGCGACGCAGAGTCCGAGGACCAGCAACCCGCCGGCGACGAACGGCAGCACCGTGCCGAATCGGTCCAGCAGGCGGTAGCCGCGCTGGGCCCGATACAGGTCCGGCGAGGAGAACAGGTCGAAGCTCTGATGGACATCGGGGATCCGTTCCGCGGCACTGAATCCCGCCGCGACAAGGCGTTCTCTGGCCGCCGCGACGAACGGACCGAGGTCGATGCTCACAGTGTCGCCGTTGACGCCGACAGGTCCGTCCCGACCACTCAGCGCGCCGACCAGTTGGTCGTGCGCCGCTCGGTTGGCGCCGCGCCACAGCGTCCGGAACGTCTCGCTCTCGACCAGTTGACCCACCTGGCCCCGGACGACCCCGTGGGCACCGTTCGCGATGCGCTCCGGCAGGTTGCGGAGGATCAGGTCCGTGATCCGGTCGGCGATCGTGTTTCGTACGCCGACGTCGGCGGCCAGCGGTACGACGTTCTCGACGTACCGATCGGTGTTCGTCACCTGCGTGCGCGCCCACGCACCCGTGACCGCCACCGGTGCCAGCACGCACCCGGCGATCAGCAGGACGACCGCCACCACTGTCCTGACCTTGCGCGTGTCCTCCATGGACTGCCTCCGGCCTCACCAGGAGCGTGACCGCCCGGAGTCGCGGTTTCCTCCTCCAGATCGGGTGAGCAGAGCCGACCAGGACGGTCCTACTCTCGAGAAGGGAATCCATTGCGAGAGGTGCCACCGTGACTTCGGATCAGGGACAGCCGACCGTCTTTCATCAGGTGCGCGTGCTGGACGTACGTCGCGGTCGTGTCGGGGACCCGATGCAGGTGGTGGTCCGGGACGGAGTCATCGACACGATCTCGCCGACGGCCGAGATCCCTGCCGGTGCGTACGTCGTACCCGGCGAAGGGCGGACGCTGATCCCGGGACTGATCGATGCCCATTGGCACGCGATCTTCGCCGCGGTGCCGCTGATGACCGCGCTGACGGGCGATGTCGGGTTCCTGCACATCGTCGCCGCGGCCGCGGCGCGCGACACGTTGCTGCGCGGCTTCACGTCGGTCCGGGACGCCGGCGGCCCGTCGTTCGGGCTCAAGCAGGCGATCGACGACGGCCTGGTGCCGGGGCCGCGGATCTACCCGTCCGGGGCGATGATCTCGCAGACCGGTGGGCACGGTGACTTCCGGGCCCGGCACGAGGTTCCACGTGGCCGGACCGGCTACCTGAGCCATGCCGAGCTGGTCGGTGCCGTCCGCATCGCCGACGGTGTCAGCGCGGTGTTCGAGGCCGCGCGCGAGCAGCTCATGCTCGGTGCCTCGCAGCTCAAACTCATGGCGGGCGGCGGCGTCGCGTCGTCGTACGACCCCTTGGACGTCACGCAGTACACCGAGGCCGAGCTCCGCGCGGCGGTCGAGGCCGCGGAGAACTGGGGAACCTACGTGATGGTGCACGCCTACACGCCGCGCGCGGTCCAGCAGGCGATCCGGGCCGGGGTCAAGTGCATCGAACACGGTCAGCTGCTCGACGACGAGACCGTCGAACTGATGGCCGAGAACGACGTCTGGTGGTCGTTGCAGCCCTTCCTGGACGACGAGGACGCACCTCCCGTCCCGCCGGGGAGCCGGACGAAGTTCGAGCAGATGGTGACCGGGACGGAAACGGCGTACGAGCTGGCGAAGAAGCACGACGTCCGGCTGGCCTGGGGGACCGACACCCTGTTCGATCCGGCGCTCGCAGCCAAGCAGGGCAAGCAACTCGCCAAGATGACGCGCTGGTTCACGCCGGCCGAGGTGCTGACCATGGCGACCGTCACTAACGCCGAACTGTTGGCGCTGTCCGCGGCCCGGAGTCCGTACCAGGGTGTTCTCGGGGTCGTCGAGGAAGGAGCACTCGCCGACCTCGTCCTCGTGAACGGCAATCCACTGGACGACATCCAGTTGCTGGCCACCCCGGAGACCGCCTTCGCGGCGATCATGAAACAGGGCGCCCTCGTCAAGGACATGTCGTCTCGCTGAGGATTTCGCGAGCCGGCCAGAGTTGGGGCTGGATCGCCGGGTCGGTGTAGTCGGGGTCGGGGTTGTGGCGGACGAGGATGTCGTTCGAGTGGGCAGGCCCGGGGCGCCAGCGGTTGTCGAGTGGCTGCAGATGGATCGCGAGCGACCGGCGGGGCGCATTCGAGAGGTTGGCCGAGCTGCCGTGCACGGTCCGGCAGTGATGGAAGCTGACCTGTCCACGCCGCATCCGCGGTACGACGGGAGTCGGGTCGAACCCCTGCGCGACGATCGACGCCTCCAGTCCCGCCACGTCCTGCGAGAAGAAATCCAGCCCGGTCACGGACCACCGATGGCTGCCGGGCATGAACCCCACCGCGCCGTTCACCTCGTCGACGTCGTGGAATCCGACCCAGGCGGTCAGCATCTCGTCCGACGTACACGACTGCCAGTACTGCCGGTCCGTGTGCCACCCAACCTGCGCCGATCCACGCTGCGCCGAATCGCTGGGCGGTTTGAACAGCAGTTGGTCGTGCCACAACCGGATCCCGTCGGCACCGGACAGTGCAGCGGCTGTCGCGGCGATCGCCGGATGCCGGACCAGCGCGGCCAGTTCGTCCACCCGAAGCGACGAGTAGTCGTTCTTCCGCAGTACGTCGCCGTCCGCCGGCCGCCACCCACGCGTCGCCGGTATGTCGGGCAACGCCCGATCGTGATCGTCCGCGTAGAACCGCTACGCCGAGACGGGGCTGGCGCTCGCGGTGGACCATCTGGTGCTCGCGGTCTCCCGGTCGCTGGCGCCGGCCGCCGTGCCGCAGCTCGCGATGCATCCCGCCGTACGGACGGTGAAACGCCTGCTGGACCAGGAGTTTCACGAGCGCTGGACCCTGACGGAGTTGGCGGATCGCGTCGGGCTTGCACCGGCGTACCTGGCCGAACTGTTCGCCGGCGAGCTCGGCCAGCCACCGCACCGCTACCTCAACGAACGCCGGATCGACCGCGCCCGCCAACTCCTCGAATCCAGCGACGTGACCATCACCGCGCTCGCGATGAGCCTCGGCTTCAGCTCCAGCCAGCACTTCGCGCGGGTGTTCCGTCAGCTGACCGGCAGCACGCCGACATCCGTCAGATCGTCACGATCGCGGTGACACCGAGCGCGATGCCGACCAGATAGGTGCCCATGGCACCGACATCGCGGAGCGGACCGTGCGTCGCGAGCGAAGGGGACCGCAGCATGCCGATCGCGTGCGTGAACCGGACGAAGACGGCCGCGACGGCGAGTACGTCGACCAGCCAGCTGTCGGACAGCGCCGAGCAGACCAGCAGCAGCACGATCATCGTCGGGATGTACTCGGCCGCGTTGCCGTGCGCGCGAACCGCGATCAACAGCCGGTCGGTCGGATCGGTCGGCAGCTGGTTGCCGCCGGCACGGAGCGCGCGGTTCCGCGTGACGTTGGCGCCGAGCACGAACAACAGGATGCCCAGCAGGGCGATGCAGACAACGGTGATGGTGCTCATACCAATGCTCCTTTGAACAGACTGCTGACGATGGTGTGGCTGAGGTGGGTCCCGAGCAGGGCGTCGGTCTTGTGCATGCCGCCGGGGCAGGTGACGTTGACCTCGATCAGCCGGCCGTCGATCACGTCGAGACCGGCGACGACCAGGCCGTGCTTGCGCAGCACCGGCCCGAGTACGTCGACGATCGCGCGATCCTGGTCGTCGATCTCGGCCGGTGCGACCGGCGGCCCGATCCGGAAGTCGTCGACGGCCGGGCGCCGAAGGACCGCGCCGACGATCTCGCCGTCCAGCAGGAACAGCCGCTTGTTGCCCTGCGCAACCGTTGGCAGGAACTGCTGGGCGATCACGTGCCGGCGCCCGCCGTGCGTGGCCGACTCCAGCAACGCGATCGCGCTCCGGTCGTCCCGCACGAGCCAGACGCCGATCCCCGCGAACCCGTCGACCGGCTTCACGACCGCGGCGCCGACGCGCCGCACGAACGACCGCAGGGCCTGCGGATCAGCCCCGACGTACGTCGGCGGGCACAACTCGGGGAACTGCAGCGCGACGAGCTTCTCGTGCATCGCGCGAATGCCCTCCGGCCGGTTGATCACCCGCGTGCCGGCCTGTTCGACGAGATCGAGCAGGTACGTCGTGTGCAGGTACCGCGCGTCGACGGGCGGATCGATCCGCAGGTGGACCACGTCGAGCGACGCGACGTCGACGACCGCGGTACCGAGCTCGTCCCACCATGTCGAGTCGACGATCCACCGATGATCGCCACCGGCGACTCGCGGCCGCAGCCGGATCCGCCGCGCCCGGGCGCACACCCGGCCGTCGACGACCGCGAGCTCCTCCGGACCGCAACACCAGACGTCGAGTCCGAGGTCCTGCGTCGCACTCATCAACCCGACGCTCGCGTCGATATCGCCCTGCAGTCCGACCAACGGATCAGTCACGAACAACGCGCCGCTCATGCCGCCAACTCCTCATCCAGTACGCCGGCTGCCGCCGCGCGCCACAGGTCTGCGGAACCAGATCCTTCGAGCGCCCGCAGCACGTCGCGTCGGCGTACGTCGTCGTACACGAGCTGCCTGAGTACGGCGACCGCGCGCTCGACCGCGTCCGGTTCGTCGGCGTCGAGGAAGCGCACCTCGAGGTACGTCCCGCGCGGGCGGACCGGCGGGAACAACGTGCTCACGTGCCCGATCGGCCCGTCGACGAAGACCGTGGCGGCTGCGGCGAAGGCGGCGTACGACGCGACCGGGTCCTCGTCGCGCAGCAGGCTGTCGTCGAAGGCAGTGCGCGCCGGGTCGACCGCCAACCAGGTCGCCAGCCGATCGCTGCGATTGAAGCGCGCGGCGAGGAACGGCCCGGCGAGGTTGAGCACCCGCCACTGCTCGATCCCCGCCCGCCCCGGCCACCAGTCGAGACAGATCTGCGTGGAAGCGGTACGGCGCATCATCCGCCGACCGGCCGGGCCGATGCGGTCGAAGTGGCGCTGCATCGCGACGTACCGCGCCGAGGTCAGCTGCAGCGGCACGTCCCGTCGCGGGTCGACCGGGATCGCCTGCAGCGTGACTCCGTCCAGCCGGCGCCGGAGGTCGGCAGTCAGCCAACGCAGGTCGCCGATCGGGTCGAGCGACGGCGGCAGGCTCAGTTCGAGTTGGCCGCCGGGCTCGAAGCTGACGTACGGCGCCGCGAGCGACCCCTCCGCCGCCCGCCGCACCTCCTCGATCGGCACCACGCCGCCATCGGCCGCGGCGACGACGTACTCCTGCTCGATCGCGACCCGGACCGTCCGCCGGCGCCCCCGCGCGAACAGACCGGCCACTACCGGGTACAGCTCCCTGGCCTTCATCGGGCCCTCCCTGATACTGTAAGGATTCCTGTCATATATTGGAAGGTATCCTTACGACATGTCAAGGCCTGAGGTGCCGCGGCCCGATCGCAAGCCGCTGATCGCACTGGTCGACCGAGCCAACCGCGCGCTGCAGACGGACATGGTCCGCCGGGCCCACGCCGACGGGCACACCGAGGTGAAGATGGCCCACAACTCGGTCTTCGGCACCTTGCACGCTGGTGGCGCGCGGGCCGCGGACATGGCCGCCCGGGCCGGGATCACCAGGCAGTCGATGGGCGAGGTGATCCGGGACATGGTCGACCTCGACCTGCTGGAGATGCAGGCCGACCCGAACGACCGCCGGGCGAAGGTGGTCGACTACTCCGAGCACGGCCTGTCGGTGGCGGGTGACGGATTCCGGTATCTGATCGACCTGGAGCAGCGGTTCGCGGAGGAATTCGGCGAGCAGGAGTACGCCGTCGCGCGGGACGTGCTCGACCGACTGATCGACGTACTCGACCGGTTCGCGGCCGAAGAGGATCAGGTCTCGTCTTCGGCCGGTGGCAGCGTCGGGTAGTCGCCGATCGGGTAGAGACCGACCGTGAAGCCGTACGTCGTGTCGCCGGCGCGGGGGAGCTGGTCGAACGTGTGGATCAACGCGTCCACCTGCTGCCAGAACTCCCCGGCACGCTCCTCGGGAATGCGGGCGTGCCGGATGAACGAGCGCATCTCACCCGCGTCGTACGCCGGCTTCGACTCCTCGGCCGCGACCTCGAAGTCGTTGAAGTCGTGCGGCAGTTGCCCGTCGGTGCCCTGCCGGCCGAGTCCGACGAAGAACATCCGCGCGGCGCGTCCGTAGAACCGCTCCTCGATCGCCCGCACTCGCCGCGTCCGGACCACCTGCAGGATGCCGGCATCGGCGAGCACCTTCACGTGGTGCGCGACCGTGCTCTTCGGCCGCCCGACCGCCGTGGCCAGCTCCGTCACAGTCGCGGCCCGCTCGTGCAGCAGCCCGAGAATCGTCGTCCGGAGCGGATCGCTGATCGCCCGCACCTGCTCCGCGCTAGTCAGCTCGACGGTGTCCGCGAGCTCGTAGTTAGGTACCGAGCTGTTGATTGGCATGGTTCGAATAGACTAGCATCGTGGATTGTTCGGGATATTTGGATCATTGGAGCTGATGATGGCCGAGGTCGTGCTGTACCACCACTCGCAGGGGCTGACCGAGGGGGTGAAGGCGTTCGCCGAGGAGCTCCGGCAGGCGGGCCACACCGTCCACACGCCGGATCTCTACGAGGGAAACACCTACGCGACGCTTGACGAGGGGATGGACTACGCGCGGGCGACCGGCTTCGGTGTGATCGCGGAGCGCGGCGTCCAGGCAGCGCAGAGCCTGCCCGAAAACGTGGTGTACGCCGGATTCTCGCTCGGTGTGGTGCCCGCGCAGCAGCTGGCGCAGACTCGCCCCGGTGCCGCCGGAGCGCTCTTCTACTACTCGTGCCTCCCGGTCGAGGAGTTCGGCACCTGGCCGGACGGCGTACCGGTGCAGGTGCACGGCATGGACGAGGACCCGTTCTTCACCGAGGAAGGCGGCGACCTGGACGCTGCCCGCGCCCTGGTCGCCGCCACCGACAAAGCTGAACTGTTCCTCTACCCCGGCAAGGAGCACCTGTTCGCCGACTCCTCCCTGCCCGGGTACGACGAGGCTGCCGCCAAGCTCCTCCTCGAGCGCACCCTCGCCTTCCTCTAACCCGTTACGTCCGAAGAACTGGTGAGATGTCTCGCCGGTTCTTCGGACGTAAGGTTCTTCGGGCGGCTCAGGCGGGTGGGGATGAAGGAGGCGATCGCCAGTGCGGTGAGGGCGGCGCCGGCGCCGATCAGTAGGACGACCCGGAAGCCACTCTGCGAGGGCAGGGTGTAGCCGCCAAGGCTGATCGTGAGGTTCGCGAGGAGCACACCGGCGACCGCGCTGGACACCGACGTACCGATCGATCGCATGAGGGTGTTGAAGCTGTTCGCGGCGGCCGTCTCCGACACCGGTACGGCGCTCATGATCAGCGCGGGCATCGCGCCGTACGCCAGGCCGATGCCCGCGCCGATCAGCAGCGACACCAGCACGAGCTGCCAGACCGAGCTCATCAGCACACTGCCCACGCCGTACCCGGCCGCGACCACGAGGGCGCCGAGCATCAGCGTCACCTTCGGGCCGCGGGTCTTCGAGATCTTCGCCGAGAACGGTGCGGCGACGAGCATGATCAGACCCGACGGGCCCATTACCAGGCCGGATGCGAGCATCGACTGGCCGAGCCCGAAACCAGTTGCCTTGGGCATCTGCAGCAGCTGCGGCAGCACCAGCGACATCGCGAACATCGCGAAACCGAACACCATCGACGCCAGGTTGGTCAGCAGCACCTGCGGGCGCGCGGTCGTACGTAGGTCGACGAGCGGCTCGCTGGTACGACGCTCCCACCAGCCCCATGTGAGCAACGCGACCACCGCGAGCGCGAACAGGCCGAGCGTCCGCCCGCCGGTCCAGCCCCAGTCGGCGCCCTGAGAGATTGCCAGCAGCAACGAAATCAGCCCGATCGACAGTCCCAGACCACCGGGTACGTCGAAGCGGCCCCCGGAGCGCACAGCCGACTCCGGGACGAAATGCAGTACCAGCACGAAGACGACCGCGCCGAGGGCGGCGGACAGCCAGAACAGCGTGTGCCAGTTGAAGTTCTCCGCGAGCAGCGCGGCCGCGGGCAGGCCGAGCGCGCCGCCGACGCCGAGCGAGGCGCTCATCTGCGCGGTCGCCGAACCGAGCTTCTCGGCCGGCAGTTCGTCGCGCATGATGCTGATGCCGAGCGGGATCACGCCGGCGGCCAGGCCCTGCAGCGCGCGGCCGGCGATCATCGGCACGAGCGAGCTGCTGAGCGCGGCGACGACCGAGCCCGCGATCAGCATGCCGATGCTGATCAGCAGCATCCGGCGCTTGCCGTACATGTCACCGAGGCGGCCCATGATCGGGGTCGCGACCGCGGCGGCGAGCAGCGTGGCGGTGATCGCCCAGGCGGTGCCGGCCGCCGACGCGTGCAGCAGTCGCGGCAGCTCGGGGACCAGCGGGATCACCAGGGTCTGCATCAGCGCGACCGTGATACCGGCCGAGGCGAGTACGGGGACGACGGTCCCGGTACGCACAGATGGTGCAGCGGACATCAGCAGCCTCCTGGCCGAGATAGATAGTTGGTTTCTGCAACCAATAGACTAAGTCAGGCAGTTGACTTAAACAAGCCGGCGAGGGAAGCTGGACACAGAAACCGCGCGGAGGTGATGACTTGTGACCGATAGTGAGCAGCTCGGGCTTCGGGAAGTACTGGTGACGTGGTGATGATGATGGCGAAAGATGTGCGGGCGGTTCGGGTGAATGCGACCCGCGAGCTGATCCTGAGCACGGCCGAGCGGATGTTCGCCGAGCGTGGTGTGCACGAGGTGTCGAACCGGCAGATCAGCGAGGCGGCCGGGCAGGGCAACAACACCGCGGTCGGGTACCACTTCGGTACCAAGACCGATCTGGTCCGGGCGATCGTGCACAAGCACGCCGGGCCGATCGAGGAGCGGCGCAAGGAACTCGTCGTCGAGGTCGAGGGCAGCATCGAGGTCCGCGACTGGGTGACCTGCCTGGTGCGGCCGGCGACCGACCATATGGCCGGCCTCGGCAACCCGAGCTGGCTGGCCCGGTTCAACGCCCAACTGATGAACGATCCGGCGCTGCGCGAGGTGCAGATCGAGGAATCGCTCAGCTCGCCGACCCTGCGGCAGATCCTGGACGGACTCAGCGTGTGCCTGGCCGACCTGCCGATTCCGGTACGGATGGAACGCGGCGACATGGCTCGGCATCTGATCGTGCAGATGTGTGCGGAGTACGAGCGTGCGCTGGCCGAGGGGACGCCGACCGCGCGCGCGACCTGGCACGAGATGGCGGACGGACTGATCGACGGCATCGTCGGTCTCTGGACCGCTCCGGTGACTCCATGAGCGTTCTGGTCGTCGGTGCTTCGGCAGCCGGGTTGTCGACCGTGGAAGCCCTTCGGCGTAAGGGATATCAAGAGCCGATCACGGTGGTCGGCGCCGAATGGCATCCGCCGTACGACCGGCCGCCGCTGTCCAAGCAGTTCCTCCGCGGAGACTGGAACGAGGACCGGACCAGGCTCCGTCCGGACACGATGCTCTCGGCGCTCGCGGCCGAGTTCGTCGTCGAGGACTGATCAGCTGAACGCGGCGAGGTTCCGGTCGGCCCAGGCGCGGAAGGTGCTTGCGGGTCGGCCGGTGAGGTCCTGGACGGTCGTCGTGACGAGGTCGGAGGCCGGGCGGTCCCGGGCGCTGCCGATCAGCGCCTCGACCAGCGCCGGCGGGCGACCGTCCGCGAGCAGCTGCGCTCGCGCGTCGTCGAACGGGGTCGCGTCGAACGTCAGCTCGCGGCCGAGCACGTCGCCGAGAATCCGCACCTGATCGGCCCGGCTCAGTACGTCGGGACCGGTCAGCGTGTGGGTGGTGCCGGGCTGCGAATCACGCAGTACGGCGGAAGCGACCGCGGCGATGTCCGCGGGATCGATCACCGCGGTGGCGGCGCTGTCCGGTCCGCGCACGACGTCACCGGCCCGGAGTTGGCCCGCCCAACCGAGTGCGTTGGACGCGAACGTGTCCGCGCGCAGGATCGTCCACTCCAGCCCCGACGCCTGCACGGCCGTCTCCAGATCGGCATGCAGCCGCGTGATCGGATCCGTGTCCGCCCCGAACCGGACTGCCGACGACGACAGATACACGACCCTCCGCGCGTGTTCCGCGATCTTGGTCAGCGCATTGGTCGCACCCTCGGAGGTGAGAAACGGCCACACCAGGAAGACCGCCTCGACTCCGTGCAGTGCTTCGTCCAGAGTGTGCGGCTTGGTGAGGTCGGCGCCCGAGGAGCGGTCAAGGGCCCGCGCCTCCGGCAGCAGTGCCGCCAGTTCGCGGCCGACGTTGCCTGTCGCGCCAGTCAAGAGGATCACTTTGTCGGCAACCGGACCGAGCGCTGTCGGTATTCCCGGCTACAGTGCTGAAGATGATCAACGGAGCGCATGTGATCATCTACAGCACCGACGCCGACGCGGACCGCGCCTTCTTCCGGGACGTGCTGGAGTACCGGTCCGTGGACGCCGGCCACGGGTGGCTGATCTTCAAGCTGCCACCCGCCGAGGTCGCGATGCACCCGGCCGAGACCGCTTCACACGAACTGCTGCTGATGTGCGACAACCTCGAGCAGACGATGGCAGACCTGTCGGCGCGCGGTGTCGAGTTCGTGCGACCGGTCGAGCGGCAGCGGTGGGGTGTGCTGACCGCGTTCCGGTTGCCGGGCGGCGGCGAGGTCGGGCTGTACGAGCCGCTGCACGAGCGGGCGCATGATCTCTGAGTTCCGGATCGCGGTGCCCGACGCGGAGCTCGAGGACCTGCGGGTCCGGCTGGGGCGGGTTCGTTGGCCTCGGCAACTACCTGGGGACGGGTGGGAGCGTGGGGTGCCGGTCCGGTACTTGCGGCGGGTGGTCGAGCGATGGGCGGCGTACGACTGGCGGGTTTGGGAGGCGCGGCTCAACGAGTATCCGCAGTACACGACCGAGATCGACGGGCAGACGATTCACTTCCTGCACGTGCGATCGGCGGAGCCTGATGCGTTGCCGCTGGTGCTGACGCACGGGTGGCCGGGGTCGGTGGCCGAGTTCCTGGAGGTGCTCGGGCCGCTCACCGATCCGGCGGCGTACGGCGGCGATCCGCGCGACGCGTTCCACGTCGTCGCACCGTCCGTTCCGGGGCACGGGTTCTCGGTGCCGTTGACGTCCGGGTGGGACCACGCGCGGATCGCTCGCGCGTGGGCGGAGCTGATGCGGCGGCTCGGGTACGAGCGGTACGGGGCGCAAGGCGGCGATACCGGATCGGTCGTCTCGCCTCTGGTGGGACAGGTGGATCCGGCGCATGTGGTCGGCGTGCATATCAATGGAGGACTGGCGTATCCGGCGCTCGAACCAGGAGATCGCGAACGGTTGAACGAGGTCGAACGTGAGCGGCTCGCGGCGGCCGAGCGGTTGCGCGCGGTCGGCACCGGGTACGCCGACTTGCAGGGGACTCGGCCGCAGACGATCTCGTTCGCGCTGAGCGACTCACCTGTTGGGCAGTTGGCGTGGATCCTCGAGAAGTTCTGGGAATGGACCGACCCGGAACACGACCTACCCGAGGACGCCGTCGACCTCGATCACCTGCTGACGGACGTCTCGATCTACTGGTTCACCAACACCAGCGCAACCTCCGCCAACCTGTACTACGAATCTCGGCAGCCCGTCGACGACGTGACGCCGGGTGTGCCGACGGGCGTAGCCGTCTTCCCCACCGATCCAGCGATCCGCCGCGTACTAGAACGCCAACACCACATCATCCACTGGTCAGAGTTCCCCCACGGCGGCCACTTCGCCGCCCTAGAAACCCCCGCCCTACTCACCAACGACATCCAAACCTTCTTCCGCCCCCTCCGCTAGCCCACCAGCCGACGCGACGCGCCACCGCCCAGAGCGGTTGGGGAGGATTACCCACCCATCCCGGGATGCCCATCCCGGGAAACAACCCGCCCCGGCCCCCCGCCCCCGCCCCGGCCCGGGCCCCGCACCCTGCGTCGGCCCGGCCCCCGGCCCCCGGCTCCGGGCGCGAGCCACGGAGTAGTCACGCGGACGGATATCCCCGCGCGCCTGGGTTCTCCGTTGGTGTTAGAGGGGAGAACCCACAACACCAGGGGATATCCGGCTCTCCTGTCTGATGCGTGGGTGGTCGACAGGTCCCGGGGCGGTGCCGGGCTTGGTGTGATGTGCACGCTCGACAGGAGGTGTCGGGTGGTGGGGTAGTGCACCTGAGCGTGAACGTGCCCGTGCGTACACCGTCTCGCCGGTGCACTACCTGTCGAGCGTGCACACCACCCCGCGGCAAGCGGCCGTCCCGCCACCAACCCGATCCCCGCCGGCCACCCGGTGCTGCAAGCCTCATGCCGGCCCGATGCCAGCCCGATGGCGGCCCGTCGGCGGGTCTCCACTGCCGGGTTGTGTCGCCGCTGGCCTGCTGCTTCCCGCCATCGCCCACATAACCCGCCAGCCGGCACCACACCACCCACCCACCCGTCCGACAGAAGACTGGATATCCCCTGGTGTTGTGGGTTATCCGGTCTAATACCAACGGAGAAGCCACAACGCCGACGGATATCCCCTCGTCTGCGAGACGCTCGCCGCGCTCGCTCGCTCGGCCGGCGGTCGGACGGACCGGGCGGTGCGGTGCATGCGGTGGTGCGGGCGAGCGGTGGGGGTGCGGTTGGTGCGGGCGAGCGGTGGGGGTGCGGCGGTGCGGTGCGTGCGGTGCGGTGGGTGCGGTGCGGGCCAGCGGTGGTGCGGTGCGTGGGGTGCGGGCCAGCGGTGGTGTGGTGCGTGCGGTGGGGGTGCGGCGGTGCGGTGCGTGCGGTGCGGGCCAGCGGTGGTGTGGTGCGGTGCGGGCGAGCCGTGGTGCGGTCGGGCGAGCGGTGGTGCGGTGGGGACAGGCGGTGGTGGGGGGAGGCAGGGAATGTCGGGTCCCAGGTCTCGACGGCCTGTCGTGAGTCTCCGGATGGCGCTACCGACGCCCCACGCATCTGACCGGAGCGCTGGATACCCGTTCGCGTGTGGTTCCGGGGCTGGTTGGTCGGAGGGGCTGGGGCGCGGTGTATGCCGACCTGCGTCGTGGCGAGTTGTGGTGTTTGGTTGGCGGAGCGTTAGATGGCTGGTACTGCGTTGTTGAGGGGTTGGTGTTTGTGGGGGGTGTCGTGCGTGGGCTGGTTGTTTGGGGGGTTTGGTAGGCGGGCTGGGGTTGTGAAGGTTAGTAGGGCGCCGTCGCGCTCTACTGTTGCGTCGGGCCAGCGGCGGCGGACCATTCGGATGGTGCGTTCGTTGGCGGCGCTTACTACGAACAGGAAGTGGGTTGCGCCGGAGGCGATCGCGTCGGCGGCGGCGATGGAGAGCATGCGGATGCCGAGGCCGCGGCGCTGGTCGTCCTCGGCGATCACGGCGGCGAGTTCGGCGGTCGATTCGCCGGGGGCCCAGGCCCACATCGCGTGGCCGACGATCGTGTGGTCGCGGGTGGCGACGAAGGCGGTGCCGGTGGGGCACAGCATCCGGAGCAGTAGGGCTTGGCGTGGCGGCGTACCGATCGCGGTCTGGAACCGGAAGTAGCGGCTGAGGTCGGTCAGCCCGGACAGCATCCTCGCCAGTTCGTCCGTGTCGGGTTCGCCGGCGCGGCGGACGAGTGGCGGTCTCGTCTGAGTCTGGTTCACGGATTCAGCCTTGCTCCACTTGGCTGAGTCTGTCAAGCGGACTTATCATGGTTCACATGGGTACGGCAGTGAGCGAACAGGTGCCGGAGGCGATGAGCTGGTCCACGGAGAACTGCACGATCTCCCGGACGATGGACATCCTCGGCGACAAGTGGACTTTTCATGTCCTGCGCGAGGTTTTCGTCGGCGTGCGCCGGTTCGAGGACATCCGGGCGCGGGCCGGCGTACCGCGCCAGGTTCTCACCGAGCGGCTCGCCGCTCTGATCGAGCGCGGTCTGATTCGCCGGCATCCGTATCGGTTGCCCGGTCAGCGTGAGCGTTCGGAGTACCGGTTGACGCAGGCGGGGCTCGATTTGTATCCGGTGCTGGTCGCAATGATCCAGTGGGCCGATCAGTACCTGCCGCTGGACTCCGGGCCGCCGATCGAGCCGCGCCACCGCGGTGATTGCGGGGAGCGCGTCACGGTGGTCATGCGGTGCGAGGCCGGCCACGAACCAACCCCTCGTGAAGTTGCCCTCCTCCCCGGTCCGGGCGCGCAACCTCGTTAGAGGTCGAGGTCGGCGATGGCCTGGCGGAGGATGGATTCGGTTTCGCGGGGCTGGGCCGCGGTGATCGAGACGGCGTCCATGGTGACGACGTACGTGTCGAGTTCCTCGCGCTTGTCGAGGTAGACGGCGCTGGTCAGATGCTCGATGTAGACGATGTCGGGAAGGTCGGCGTCGTTGAACCGGAGCAGCGTGAACGCGCCGCCGGTCGCCGTGTACCCGCCCTTCTCGAACGGGATGATCTGCAGCGTCACGTTGTGCCGGCGCGCCGACTCGATCAGGAACTCCAGCTGCGCCTTGAGGATCTCGCGGCTGCCGATCGGACGTCGCAGTACTGCCTCGTCGATCACCGCCCACAACCGCGCGGGTCGTTGCCGCGTCAACACTTCCTGTCGGCTCATCCGCAACGAGACAAGGCGTTCCTGCTCGGCCCGCGACAACGGCTGGTCCTGCCGGCCGAGTTGTACGACGGACCGGGCGTAGTCCCGCGTCTGCAGCAGACCCGGCACGAACTGCAGCTCGAACGTACGGATCAGATCGGCCGCCATCTCCAGGCCGAGGTAGGAATGGAACCACTGCGGCGTCAGGTCGTCGTACCTTTGCCACCAGCCGGGGTCGTTCGCGTTGCGTGCCATGCTGAGCAGGCGCTCGCGCTCGTCCGGATCGTCCAACTTGTACAGCGTCAGCAGGTCTTCGACATCGCGCAGCTTGAACCCGACACGGCCGAGCTCGAGCCGGCTGATCTTCGACTCGGACCCGCGGACCTCCCAGGCGGCGTTGGTCCGGGTGAGCCCGGCGGCCTCACGGAGCCGGCGCAGGTGTACACCAAGCATGATGCGCAGGGCGGTCGGGCCGCCGTACGCGCCCGGCTCGGTCACCCTGTCGCCTCCCAGCAGATGCTGTCCCGGTACCAACAGCTGATCATTTCACAACAGATCGTCACCTCGTCCACCCCGACGCGCCTCTACGCGGTGTTCACAGCACCCTACGGTCAGTAGAGTCGGAACAACAGAACTCCCGATCACTCTCTGCGAGGTTCCACTCATGGTCGATGCCACCAAGGCACCCAGTTCGATCCCGGTCGGCGTGGATACCAGCCGGGCCAGCATCGCCCGGGTGTACGACGCCTTCTTGGGCGGCAAGGACAACTTCGAGGTCGACCGCGAGGTACTGCGTGGGGTCCAGGCCGCCGCGCCGCAGGCCCAGGACCTGGCCTGGTCGAACCGGAACTTCCTGATCCGCTCGTGCCGGTTCCTGGCCGGCCAGGCGGGCATCACGCAGTACCTCGACTGCGGGTCCGGCCTGCCGACCGCCGAGAACACGCACCAGGTCGTGCAGCGGATCCAGCCCGAGGCCAAGGTGCTCTACATCGACAACGACCCGGTGGTGCTCGCGCACGGCCGCGCGCTGCTGGAGGAGAACGAGAACACCCTGTTCGTCAGCGCCGACATCTTCGACCCGGACGAGGTGCTGAGCAATCCCGAGGTGCGTGCGTTCCTCGACTTCAGCCAGCCGATCGCCGTGATGCAGGCCGGCACGCTGCACCACTACATCGGCACCGAAGGTGCGCAGATCATGCAGAAGTACGTCGACGCGGTGGTGCCCGGGTCGTACACGGTGATCTCGCATTTCTTCGACCCGGAGACTCCGGAGCACACCGAGGTCGCCCAGAAGATGGAGGAGAAGTTCATCCACAGCCCGATGGGCAGCGGCAGGTTCCGCACCCGCGCGGAACTGATGGAGTTCTTCCCCGGCCAGGAGTTGGTCGCCCCGGGCCTGGTGCTCTGCGACGACTGGTGGCCGGACGGCCCGCGGCTCAAGCCGCTGAACCAGGTCGAGGAGTGCATCGTCGGCGCGGTCGGCCGCAAGATCTAGCAAGCCACCGTACGGCGCGACGCCCGGGACCCACTGTGTGCGGTCCCGGGCGTCGTCCGTTGTCAGACCGTCCAGCGCTGCGCCACCGAGTTGTTGCAGGTGGCAACTGTCACGGCGTTGCCCAGGGCAACTGGTGCGGTGAGGCAGCGGCCGCCGGTCCGGATCGTTCCGTCACCGGGCAGTGTCCACTGCTGGTTCGTGCCGCCGTGGCAGCTGTAGAGGATCACGGTGCCCGCTTGGGTTGCGCTCGCGTCGAGGCAGCTGAACAGGGCGTGGAACGTGGAGTTCTCCGCGTGCACCCAGTTCTGGTTGTTGCCGCCGGTGCAGGTGTACAGCAGGATCGTCGTACCGTCCGAGCCGGAGACGTCCAGGCAGCCGCCGCTGCCGCGGATGTCGCCTGAGTTCGAGTTGCCGATGCCGTTCTCCTGGACGGCGGTCGATCCGTTCAGCGTGACCTGGCTGTCCGCGGCGCAGCCGCTGCTCTCCGACGTCCCGGTGAAGTGCGCGGTGAGGCTGCCGCTGGTCGGTGCGCTCATCGTCAGCTTCGAGTACGGCTCGTCGTCGCAGGTGGCGTTGTCGTTGTTCCAGTCGAAGTACTCGGTCCAGCTGACCATTCCCGACGTACTGATCGTGTTCCCGGACCCGGTTTGCAGGCTGCCGAGTTTGAACGATGTACCGGCGGTGAGGTCGCGGACCGTCACGCCGTACCAGCCGCTGCCCTCGCTCGCGACGTCGAACGCGTAGGTGTGGCCGGCGGTCGGGGCCTGGTCGAGGCGGCAGCTGCCGCCGGTGCCGTCCTCCTGGAACTTGATGCAGTAGGTGCCGGCGTCTCCGGCCTTCCAGGCGGTGGAGTTCCAGAGTGAGTACAGGAACATGCCACCGCCGTCGCGGTGCGTCTGCATGCCGGTGTACCCACCGACGTCGCCGCCGGTGAAGCCGAACTGGTTGGCCCAGTAGACGTTCGCGCGGCCGGGGGAGGCGTTGATCGTCATCTTGAACTCGGCCTGGGTGAGTGACGCGGTGTCGAACGTGTAGTTGACGTAGGTGCCGGGCGTGACGCCGACAGCCGACGCGCTGCCGGGGACGAGCGCGGCGACGAAGCCGAGAAGAGCGCAGAGCAGTATGGACTTGAGTCTCATCGGGGGTGCTACCTCCAAGCGAAGTGGGGCGGGACTTCGATCAGAGAGCTCTCTGCACCGATGATGCGCAGAGCTGCGCGTAGATGTCCAGAGGTGAGCGGTTAACGTTACACATGCTCGGAAACGAGCGTGGCCATCGTGCCTTCTTCGAGCGCCTGGAAGAGGTGCGGGAGGTCGCCGGGGTAGGCCACGTAGTCGCCCGGCAGCAGTTCGATCGGCTCGTCGGTCGGGCCGACGAGGGCGCGGCCGGAGCCGAGGATGACGTGTTCGACGACGCCGGGCATGTGCGGCTCGGACTTCCGGCCGGGGCCGGGAGAGACGACGATGCGGTAGATGTCGCGGCGCGCGTTCGGCGGGCTGGAGGCGACCAGCGTGGCGCTGTAGTCGGCCTGGTCGGAGTAGATCGCGGGACCTTCGCCGGCGCGGATGATCTGGATCTTCGGGCGCGGCGGGTCGAGGAGCGCGGCGAACGGGGTGTCGAGCGCGACGGCGAGTGCCCACAGGGTTTCGACGCTCGGATTTCCGGTACCGGACTCGAGTTGGGACAGCGTGGACTTGGCGACCCCGGCGCGTTTCGCGACCTCGGTCAGGGACAGGCCGGTCCGGGCCCGGTGCCGGCGCAGGGACGACGCAATCACGTCGAGGGGTGCGCGGGATTCCATCGTGTTCGCTCCATGTTCGATATGGCGGTCTGGTTGTTCGGATTGACGAACAGGCGGTGTGCGTTCATTATAGTGCCCATGCGTTCGATATGGCGAACACTCGATCGGGGACTCGCCCGCGACATCGGCCTGGTCTGCCTGGCCGACGGTGTCGTCGGGCTGTCGTACGGCGCGATCAGCGTCGGCGGCGGGCTGCCGTTGTGGGTGCCGGTCCTGCTGTCGATCGTGGTCTTCGCGGGCGCGTCGCAGTTCCTGTTCGTCGGGATCGTCGCGGCCGGCGGGAGCCCGATCGCGGCGATGATCGCGGGGCTGCTGATCAACACGCGGCATATCGCGTTCGGGCTGGCGGTCAGCGACGTGATCGGCAGCGGCTGGCGGCGCTGGCCGGGCAGTCACCTGATGACCGACGAGAACGTCGCGTTCGCGATGGGGCAGGACGAGCTGAAGCAGCGGCGGGCGGCGTACTGGGCCGGAGGGATCGGCATCTTCGTCTGCTGGAACATCGGGGTCGTGGTTGGTGGACTGGCCGGCTCGGTGATCACCGACACCGACGTCTTCGGGTTGGACGCGGCGTTCCCCGCGGTGCTGCTGGCGCTGGTGCTGCCCGCTCTTCGCGATCGATCGACGCGTACGGCGGCGCTCGCCGGTGTCGTGATCGCCTTGATCGCAACGCCTTTCCTGCCGGCCGGTCTACCGGTGCTGCTCGCGCTGGTCGGCCTGCTGTTCTATCGCACCGAGAAGCCCGCGTTGGAGGTCGCGCACAATGATTGACACTCCACTGGTGCTGGTCGGGATCGGTGTGCTTGCCGTGGGCACCTTTTCGATGCGGTTCGCGGGACCTGCGCTGCGGAGCCGGTTCGAGGTGCCGGAGCGCGCGCAGCAGCTGCTCGCGGTGGCCGCGATCGTCCTGTTGACGGCGCTGGTCGCCACGTCCGCCTTGACGGACGGCCACGGTCCCGCGGGGATCGCCCGTCCGGCCGGCGTACTGGTAGGAGGCATCCTCGCCTGGCGCAAGGCACCCTTCGTACTGGTCGTGGTGGCAGCCGCCGCAACCGCAGCCGGCCTGCGCCTACTCGGCGTACCGTAACCCGCCGGCGGGCGCTGTGGTTGCTCGCTGGTGTAGGCGCGGGACGATGGCGAGTTTGGTGGGTGGGTGGGCGTCGTGGGTGTGGCGGCCTCGGCTGCACAGGCGGTCGATGATCATCTCGACGGCGCGTCTGCCGAGAGCGACGCGATCCGGCGCGATGGCACTCAGGCCGCCGGCGGGGTTGCTCGGGAGCCCGTCGTCGTACGAGAGGATCGACACCTGCCCGGGTACGTCGATGTCGCGGTCCTCGAGGAACTCGCGGGCAGCGACCGCGTCCTCGTCGGTGTGCACGAAAAGCGCGGACGGCTCCCGATTGTGGAAGATCTGCTCGAGCGCGCTCGTCAGCACCCTTCTCTGGTCCGAGGATCGTTGCAGGCGGGTGATCCCGAGCGTCACGTCGCGGGCCGGAGCGATCGTCGCGCCGTACGCCGATGCTGTCCGGAGTAATGCCGGCGCGGTGGGGGTGTCGCGGATGAGGCAGTGGATCGTCCGGTGTCCGAGGGCCGCGAGGTGATCGAGGCCGAGTACTGATCCGGCCTCGTGGTCGGTGAACACATGGTCCACGGGCGAGCGGGCTGCGGCAACGGACGTCGCCGGGTCGAGGTCGCGAACCCATGCGAGCTCCCACGGCCGTTCGATCAGCACAACCGGTACGTCGGTACGGCACAGCTGACCCCAGGTGGCGGCCGGCAGGTGTGGGGTGACGAGCAGTCCATCGAGATCCAGGCTGCTGATCCGCGCGTAGCGTGCCGCCGCGAGATCGTCCGTGTAGTCGTAGTCGGCTTCCACCAGCGTGCTGCCACTGGCGGCCGCTGCCTGCTCTGCGCCCGCGAGGACGGCGTCGAAGCAATAGCCCCGAGTCGGCACGAGGATGCCCAGTCGCAAGTGCGCCGACGCAGCGGTACGACGCCCGACGCCGACCGCGCCGCCGTGGACGCGGGCGAGCCGTCCTTGGGTGGACAGTTCCTCGATGTCCCGCTGGATTGTCCGGACGCTCGCTCCCAGGGCGGTCGCTGCCTCGAGGGCGGACACCGAGCCCGTGCGCTCGATCCACTTCACCAGAAACTCTCTGCGCTGTGACCCAAGAAGTCGTGGCCCGAGAGGCTGCCTCATGCTCCCAGGACGATACGTGAGGACGTGTCGTCTTTTGTCCGAATCGGCGCGCCGCGGTCAGGAGCCGTGATCACCTGTCGACGGAGGTGTTCAGCATGAGACTGAAGATCGCGCTGGCGTTCGTGGTGCTGCTCGTCGCCTCGGCGCTCACCAGTACCAACGCGTCCGCGGCGGGGTCCACGTACTACGTCGACTGCTCGGCGACGACCGCCGGCAACGGTACCCAAACTTCGCCGTGGAACTCGCTCGCAACGGTCAACGCGCACGCGTTCGCGGCCGGAGACAAGGTGCTCTTCGCCCGCGGTGTCACCTGCGCTGGTCAGCTGAAACCGTCGGGATCCGGAACAGTCGCCGCGCCGATCACTGTCGACGCCTATGGCTCTGGCAGCGCGCGCCCCGTCATCGCCGGCGGCGGAACCGTGTACGCCGCGATCCACCTGTACAACGTCCAATACTGGGAGATCCGCAGCCTCGAGGTCACCAACCAAGGCGCCACGGTCGCCGAGCGGAACGGCATCCTCGTCGAGCTCGCCGACTTCGGCACCGGCACGCACTACGTCGTCGGCAACGTGTACGTGCACGACGTCAACGGCGGCGACACCAAGAACAGCAACGGCATCCAGTTCCGGGTGAGTGGGACGACGACGCCCACGCACTTCGACGGCGTCACCGTCGAGAACTCCGAGATCTACCACGTCGATCGCGAAGGTCTCACCACCTCGTCCAGCTGGGGCTGCCGCGCGATCTACGCGTGTACGTCGGGCCCGGCGTGGACCGCGAACACGAACATCGTTTTCCGGAACAACGTCATCCACGACATCGGGGGAGACGGAATCGTTCTGCGCATCGGCGCGGATGCGGTCGTCGAGCACAACACGGCGTACGACATCTGGATGCGCTCGGCAGGTAACAACGCGGGCATCTGGACCATCAACAGCGACCGGACCGTGATCCAGTACAACGAGGTCTACCGGGTGCGCCGCCCGTGCTGCAACGACGGTATGGCGTTCGACTCCGACGGCGGGAACCGGGGCGTCATCTTCCAGTACAACTTCAGCCACGACAACGAGGGCGGATTCGTCCTGTTCTGCGGCTGTTCGAGCGGCTGGAGCACCTCCGGCACCATCGTGCGCTACAACCTATCGATCAACGACAAGTCCCGCATCCTGTACGCCGCCGGCGAGAGCGCGGCGCAGATCTACGGGAACACGTTCTACCTTCCCAGCGGATCGTCGACGAAGGTCATCGAGGACAACGGGTCCAGCTCCACCAAGGCGACGTGGACGAACAACGTCATCTACAACCTCGGCAGCGGCGGCTACGACCAGGTCGCGAACTACGTGTTCCGCGGAAACCTCTACTACGGCAACCATCCGTCGTCGGAGCCGGCCGATCCCTACAAGTCGATCGCGAACCCGCTGCTCGTCGCGCCGGGCAGTTCGACACCCGACGGGTACAAGCTGGGCGCCGGATCGCCGGCTCTGCGGACCGGGCTGAACCTGGTGGGCTCGAGCCCCAAGGACTACTTCGGCGCTGCGGTCCCGGCCGCGTGCAGGCCGGACATCGGATTCCATCAGCGCTCCACCTTCGACGACGCGGCCTGCGCCGGACCGAACCTGGTCCAGAACGGCGGCTTCGAATCCGGTACGACGGCCAGCTGGAGCGTGACGTCCGGGCGCGCGTTCATCGCCACGGACACCGTCCACAGTGGAGCGGACAGCCTGAAACTCGGGCCGTCCCAGGCGAGCGCCGAGCAGGTCGTCGCGGTGCAGCCCAACACGACGTACGTTCTGTCCGGCTGGGGCCGGGTCTCCGCGTACGACACGGAGATCGTGATCGGCGCGAAGGCCTTCAACGGTACGTCGGAGGTCCGCGCGCCGGCCTTCGTCAACACGACGTGGCGCGGCGGCAGCGCCACCTTCACCACCGGCCCGAGTACGACGACAGCGACGATCTACTGCTTCACCCGGGCCGGCACCGGGTTCGGGTACTGCGACGACCTGACCGTCACGCGCCAGTCCTCATAGAGAACCCGCACCAGATACCGTGCGGGTATGACACAGCCCGGGCCGCCGGCCGAGAAGTCGATTCTGCCGAAGATCGCCATCGCCTGTTTCGTCGTCGGCGTGCTGGTGGTCGGGTTCTTCGTATGGCGGATCGTCCTGACGGCGCCGCGGACGCCGCAGTCGATCGAGGGCGGGGTTGTGCACCTGAAGAAGGACGGGTTGACGATCTATGCGTCGATCCCGGTGCTGACCCCGCCGTGCGAGGTGCAGGACTCGAACGGTAACGACGTACCGATCAAGCCGCCGACCGGGTCGGAGACGATCACGATCAATGGCGAGAGCTGGTACGTCGTCGCGCGGTCGACGCAGACCGTACCGGCCGGGGACTACAGCATCTCGTGCACCGACGACGAGACGAGCGCGACGTACGCGGCCGGGCCGAAGTCGTCCGTCTTCGCGTTCGTGCTGTCGATCCTCGGCGTCGTCTTCTCGATGCTGATCTTCGGCGGTCTCGGCAGTGCATTCCTGGTCGCCGGAGTCGTCAAGAAGCGCCGGCGCAACCGCCCGACGAACACGTTCCCCGGCCCGCCAGGTGCCCCTGGCAACTACCCGCAGCAGAACCACACCTTCCCGGCGCCCCCGCCGTACAACCCGGGCCCGAACCCGGACCGCCCACAGGACAGGTGAAAGCGATGGATCTCGACTGGCCCGGGTGCCGCAACGTCCGCGACGTCGGCGGCCTGCCGACCGCGGACGGACGGGTGGTGCGCGCGGGCGTGCTGATCCGGTCGGACAGTCTGCACTACCTGAACGCGGACGGCGTCGAGGCCGTACGGCGGTCCGGGGTGAGCCGGATCCTGGACCTGCGCGGCGACGGTGAGGTCGCGATCGCGCCGACGCCGTTCACCGGTACGCCGTTGGCGGTGCGGCAGTCGCTGGTGGATCCGGCGGACCCGGACCACGGGCAGCCGACGATCGTCGCGGCCTGCACGTGGATGCTGGACCAGCGGCCGGAGTTGTTCGCGGCCGCGGTGAAGGCGATCGCGGACGAGCCGGACGGCGCGGTGGTCGTGCACTGCCACGGCGGCAAGGACCGCACCGGCATGGTCGTCGCGCTGGCGTTGAGCGTGGCCGGCGTACCCGAGGAAGAGATCGTCACCGACTACTACCTCACGCAGTCGCGGCTCGCGCAGTGGCTCGAAGAGCAGCTCGCCGAGGAGCCGGACGTCGCGAAGCACCCGGAGATGATCGAGTTCCGGGACACCCGGGCCGCGTCGATCGTCGCGATCCTGCGGCATCTGGACGAGAAGTACGGCGGACCGGAGGCATACCTGCGGCACGGTGGTCTGACCGACGCGGACCTGGAGAAGCTGAGAGGCCGCTTAGTGGGTGTCTGATGGTTCCACGCCTACTGCGGGGCACTCGGCACGGCACCTCGCCGCACGGGTGCAAAGGCCACGATGCTCCGCATCGAGACCTTCGCCCCCGCACGCCGAGCCACCGCACCGAGCACCTCCTCGCTACGGCGTGGAACCATCAGACACCCACAGTGGCCTGACCTGCGTCACGGGCGCGTCACGGAGCGCAGTACATTGGCGCAATGCCGACCGCCGTAGAGCCGACCGATCCGGCTGCGCTGGCTCGACGCTACGGACTGTCCAAGAGTTCCGTCCGCCCACCGCTCGGCGGGTACCTGCGCGAGTTGTGGAGCCGTCGCCAGTTCGTCGTCAGCTACGCCGCCGCCCGCACGTACGCGATGTACGCCGGTGCGCGCCTCGGGTCGATCTGGCAGGTGCTGACGCCGCTGCTGAACGCGGCGGTCTACTACCTGGCGTTCGGGGTCCTGCTCGGCACGAAGAACGGGATCGACAACTACGTCGCGTTCCTGCTCAGCGGGATCTTCGTCTTCACGTTCACCCAACGCTGCATGACCGAAGGCTCGCGCTCACTCGCGCTGAACCTGTCGCTGATCCGCACGCTGCACTTCCCGCGCGCGACCCTCCCGCTCGCCTACGTGCTGAACGAACTGAACCAGATGCTGGTGTCGCTCGGCATCCTGTTCGTGGTCGTCGGATTCACCGACGGACCGGCCTGGAGCTGGCTGCTCGTCGTACCGGCGATGCTGCTGCAGGTCATGTTCAACATCGGGATCACGCTGGTGTTCGCGCGGATCGGGACCTTCGTCTCCGACATCACGCAACTGCTGCCGTTCGTCACCCGCACCTGGCTGTACGCGTCCGGGATCTTCTTCTCGCTGCCGGCCAAGCTGACCCAGGTCGACGCGCCGGGCTGGGTGATCCAGGTGCTCGCGTTCAACCCGATCTCGGCGTACATCGACATCATCCGGCGGTCGTTGCTCGAGGAGCACGGGCCGAACCAGTTGCCGCACGCCTGGTCGATCGCGATCGTCTGGTCGTTCGTCATGCTCGCGGCCGGATTCTGGTACTTCTGGCAGGCGGAGGACCGCTATGGCCGAGGCTGAACCAACGGTCATCGCCGACCAGCTCGACATCATCTACAAGGTGATCGCCGGGCAAGGCGGCAAGGGTACGGCGGCGACCGCGCTGCGCCGGATCGTGAAGCGCCAGGACCGCCCGACGATCCGCGAGGTGCACGCGGTCAAGAGCGTCAGCTTCACGGCGTACAAGGGTGACGCGATCGGCGTGATCGGGCGCAACGGCTCCGGGAAGTCGACGATGCTGCGCGCGATCGCCGGCCTGCTGCCGCCCGCGTCCGGAGCCGTCTACACCGGCGGCCGGCCGTCGCTGCTCGGCGTCAACGCGGCGATGATGAACGACCTCACCGGCGACCGCAACGTCGTCCTCGGCTGCCTCGCGATGGGCATGTCCGCCGCCGAGATCCAGCGCCGGTACGACGAGATCGTCGACTTCTCCGG
Source organism: Kribbella sp. NPDC055110 (assembly GCF_053607525.1). Lineage (NCBI taxonomy): Bacteria > Bacillati > Actinomycetota > Actinomycetes > Propionibacteriales > Kribbellaceae > Kribbella > Kribbella sp. NPDC055110. The sequence goes on along the minus strand of NZ_JBSGTS010000003.1, from coordinate 302,216 downwards.
GATCGGCGACTTCATCGACCTGCCGATGTCGACGTACTCCTCCGGGATGGCGGCCCGGCTGAAGTTCGCGATCGCGTCCGCGAAGACGCACGACATCCTGCTCGTCGACGAGGCGCTGGCCACCGGCGACGCCGAGTTCCGGGTCCGGTCGGAGCGGAAGATCAAGGAGCTCCGCGACCAGGCCGGCACGGTGTTCCTGGTCAGCCACAGCCTGGACGTGGTGCAGGAGACCTGCAACCGCGCCCTCTGGCTGGACGCCGGCGTCCTGAAGCTCGACGGGCCGGTCGACGAGGTCGTCGCTGCCTACATCAAGTCGACGAGGAGCTAGACGGCCTTCGGCTTCTCCCGGAGGCCGATCAGGAAGCCGAGGCCCCAGGAGACGTGCATGGTCGCGCAGACCAGCGGCATCCAGAACAGTGCCCGCCACGGCAGGTAGCGGCCTTCGACGGCGGAGCCGACCAGGAGCAGTACGGCGTACCCGACCGGTGCCAGGAAGCCGAGGTCCAGCCAGCTGATGCCGGTGGCCAGGCCGATGATGCCGAGGATGGTGCCGACAGCCAGCGCGATGACCGCGACCGGTGGTGCCAGGTACCGCTTGCTGGCGGTCTCCGGGTGCCGGCGGATCACCTCGCGGCGCCACTGGCCGGTGTGGAAGAACTGCTTCGCCACCGCGGACAGCGACGAGCGCGGCCGGTACGTGACGGACAGGTCCGGGCTGAACCAGATCAGGCCGCCGGTCTTGCGGATCCGGTAGTTCAGCTCCCAGTCCTGGGCGCGGTGCATGGTCTCGTCGAACCCGCCGACCCGCTCCAGCGCGGCCCGCCGGAACACGCCGAGGTACACGGTGTCGGCCGGGCCGGCCTTGCCGCCCTGGTGGAACGTCGACGCGCCCAGACCCAGCCGGGAGCGGTACGCGCAGGCGACCGCCATCTCGGTCGGGGTCCGGCCCTCGGCGGCCATCACGCCGCCGACGTTGTCCGCGCCGCTCTCCTCCAGCACCTCGACCGCGCGGGTGATGTACCCGTCGGTGAGCGCGCCGTGCCCGTCGACCCGGACCAGGATGTCGTGCTTGGCGTGCGCGATGCCGACGTTCAGCGCGGCCGGCGTCTTGCCGGTCGGGTTCGGCACGATGCTGATCCGGTGATCCTTCTCGGCCAGCTTGTCCGCGATCTCCTGGGTCCGGTCCTTGCCCGGGCCGATCGCCAGGACGACCTCCAGGTTGCCGGGGTAGTCCTGCTCGAGGACGCGGCCGACCGCCTCCTCGAGATGGCGTTCCTCGTTCAGCACGGGCATCACGACGGACACGGGTGGCCAGTGGGACAGCGGCATATCAGGTCAGGCCTTACAGATCGATGCGACGTCGTCGACGCCGGCGGCGGGTGTGGTCGGTGAGCTGGTGGGCTTCTTGGTGGTACCGGTGCTCGGCTTCTTCGTCGTAGTGCTCGTCGGCTTGCTGCTACTCGGAGTGCTCGAAGTCTTACCGTCTCCTCCTGAGCCGTCCTTGTCCAGCGATTCGGACTTCGCGATCGCCTCCGCGACCTTGGTCCGGATCAAGGCGAAGTCCGGGTCGCCGGTGTGGATCAACGGCGGGACCGCGGAGAAGCTTGACACCGGCAGCTTCTTCGCGTCCAGCGCGAGATCCGTGAAAGTTCCCAGTTCACCGGCCGGGATGTTGGTCTTGACCACCTGTTTGCTGGCCGAGGCGATGCCCTGGAACTTGGTCAGCACGGTCTGCGGGGACAGCTGGTTCAGCATCGCGGACATCACGCACTTCTGCCGGGCCATCCGCTCGTAGTCCGACGACTCGGCCCGGGAACGGGCGAACCAGAGCGCGTGGTACCCGTCAAGGTGCTGGTTCTTGCCGGCCTCGATGTAGCCCTTGATCGGCGAGCTGCCGCCGCCGATCGGGACCCGCTTGCCGATGTCCAGCGTGATCCCGCCGACCGCGTTCAGCAGGTCGCGGAAGCCGGCCAGGTCGATCAGCACGTAGTAGTTCAGCTTCAGACCGGTGACCGCCTCGATGGCCTGCGACGTCGCGGTCTCACCGGGGTTCGCGTCGCCCGGGAACAGGGCCTTGTGGTTGACGGCGTACGTGTAGACCGCGTTCAGCAGGCACTCGGCGGCGCATTTGTTCCACTTGAAGCCCTCGGGGAACTGTTTCGCCATCGCCGTACCGGCCGGGAACGGCACCTTGGCCAGGTTCCGCGGGAGGCCGATCAGCACGGTCCGGCCGGTGTTCGCGTTGATACTCGCTACGGTCATGCTGTCCGGGCGGGTGCCGATCCGGTCCGCGCCGGAGTCGCCGCCCATCAGCAGCACGTTGTAGCGGCCCTTGTCGGCCTTCGACTTCTGCCCGCTGCCGAACACGCTGGCAACGAAGTCGCGCTGCGTGTTCACGATCACGCTCGCGTAGATCAAGGCGCCGACGACGACGAAGATCAGGACGCCGTCCATGATGCTGGTCATCAGCCGGTGATTGCGCTCCAGCGTGAGCGGCTGACCGAGCCGGTACGCGTCCACGAACAGCACGGCCCAGCCGACCGCGAGCAGGATCAGCAGTATCTGGACGATCCGCAGCGTGCCCGGGCGGGCCAGGATGTTGATCGTGCCGGACCGCCAGATCAGGCCCAGGATCACGAAGAAGATCACGATGGCGACGAGGCCGGCGACCACCCGCCAGACCCAGCGGCCGGTCTTTCTGCTGCCCGCGACGATCTGCGCCGATCCCGGCAGGACCAGTGTCATCAGCAGCAGCGTCAGCGCCCGCTTGAACCGGACCGGCTCGCGAAGATTGCGCAGGTCTGGCTTGTCCTGCGGCATGACGTCCTTCCGTTCTCCTCCGGGCGGGCTCTCCCGACCGTACCTTGTCGTTCCTGGTCACCAGGTACGACGTGCCGGGGCGGGCGATGGTTCGAGACCGGGCGGATCCGGAGACGAAGAGTAGCAGTCCTGACACGGAGCGCAGGAAAACCCGTGACCTGACCCTGCTTCACACAGCTGTGATGGTTCGCAGCGGATCGATGCGTTACGAAGTCTTCTACGTACAACCAGTGAGGAAACCGCCCCCATGAAACTGTTCCGTACGCTCCTGGCCGCCACAGCGGTCGCGACGACATCGCTCCTCGGCACCACGTCCGCCCAAGCAGCGGCGCCTGGCGCCGACTTCACCGGGATCGCCGCGCTGAGCAACTGCTCCGCGTCCCTCGTCCGGTACGCCGAATCGGTCGACACCGACAAGGCGCTCGTCCTCACCAACGGGCACTGCTACGAGGGCGGGTTCCTGCAGCCCGGCCAGGTCCTGGTGAACAAGTCGTCGACGCGCTCGATCACGCTGCTCAAGCCGGACTCCAGCCGGGCCGGTACGGTCCGCGCCGCCAAGATCCTGTTCGGCACGATGACCAAGACCGACATGATCGTGTACGAGGTCAACGAGTCCTACGCGTCGATCAAGAGCCGCCTGAACGTGTCCCCGCTCACGCTGGCCAAGCAGGGCCCCGCGGACGGCGCCGGCCTGGCCGTGGTGTCGGGGTACTGGAAGCGCATCTACACCTGCTCGGTGCAGGCCACCATCCCGCAGCTCCGCGAGGGCGACTGGACCTGGCAGAACTCGATCAAGTACCAGCAGCCGGGCTGCGAGACGATCGGCGGTACGTCGGGATCGCCCGTGGTCAGCACCTCCACCGGTGAGGTCATCGGCATCAACAACACCGGGAACGAGGACGGCGAGCAATGCACGGTCAACAACCCGTGCGAGGTGGACGCCGACGGCAACGTCACCGTCGAACAAGGTGCGGCGTACGGCCAGCAGACCTGGTGGCTCTACACCTGCCTGACCGCGAACCGCGCCATCGACCTGAACAAGTCCGGCTGCGAACTCCCGAAGCCGGCCCGCCGCCGCTGACCCGCTGCCACTGACCCTCTGTCACGATGCCTTGCGGGGTGACGCAGAACACCCGGCGATCCGGTAACGTCGCCCCGCATGGCAGTCGACTCCGCTACTGATCCCGTCGTCACGACCGGTTGGCCGAGCCCGTTCGGTGTTCGGACGCGGTTGATCGCGTCCAGCGCGCTGATGCTCTTCGTCGAGCTCGCGCTGATCCGCTGGACCGGTTCCAACGTCGTCCATCTCAGTTACTTCTCGAACTTCGTGCTGCTCGGCTCGTTCCTCGGGATCGGGATCGGCGTACTGCGCTCCGGCCGGGCGAAACGGCTGCCGTACTACTCGCCGATCATGCTCGGCCTGCTGGTCCTGGTGATCGCGTGGAAGCCGGTCACGGTCAACCGCGGCAGCTCGTCGAGCGTCATCTACTTCACCAGCCTGAACACCACCGGCCCGCCGGTCTGGGTGATCCTGCCGGTCATCTTCATCGCGGCCGCCGTGGTGCTGGCCGGTCCGGCCGAGTTGGTCGGCCGTTGTTTCGCGGAGCTTCCGCGACTGACGGCGTACCGGTTCGACCTGGTCGGCTCGCTGATCGGGATCGTCACGTTCACCGGGCTGTCGTTCCTGGGCGCGCCGCCGATCTGGTGGGGCCTGATCGTCACCGTGGTCTTCGCGGTGCTGATGATCCCGCGGGTCTCCGGGGTGCCCGGTCGGCGGTTGGTCGCTACCGGGCTGAGCGCCGCGATGGTGCTGGCGCCGCTGCTCGTGATGCTCGGGGTGTTGTTCAAGGAGTCGACGAAGGCCGAGAACAGTTGGTCGCCGTACTACAAGGTGCAGACGAAGCAGTACACCTGGGAGGGTGTGCCGCTGCTGACCATCACGGTGAACGGCGTACCGCACCAGCAGGCGATCCCGGCCGACGCGCGCCTGCAGTGGGAGCCGCAGTACGGGCTGCCGTACGAGCGGGCGAACGCCGGCAAGCAGCCGAAGAACGTGCTGATTATCGGCGCGGGCTCCGGTTCGGACGTCGCGATCGCGCTGAAGAAGGGTGCGCAGCACGTCGACGCGGTCGAGATCGACCCGCGGATCCGGGACCTCGGCAAGGCACTGCACCCGGACCACCCGTACCAGGACCCGCGGGTGAGCTCGCACATCGACGACGGGCGGGCGTTCCTGTCCCGGACGGACAAGAAGTACGACCTGATCCTGCTGGCGCTGCCGGACTCGCTGACGCTGGTCAACGGCGCGAGCTCGCTGCGGCTGGAGAGCTACCTGTTCACGCAGCAGGCATTCGAGTCGGCGCGTGACCACCTGAACCCGGGTGGCGCGTTCGCGATGTACAACTACTACCGCGAGACCTGGCTGATCGACCGGCTCGCGTCGACGGCGCAGCAGGCCTTCGGGCACAAGCCGTGTGTCGACAAGATCGGCGACGGTCTGCAGCAGGCGGTCGTGACGGTCGGCCTGACCGAGCAGGACCAGACCTGTTCCGCCGAGTGGCCCGGCGCGAGCGCGGAGACTCCGCCGCCCGCGACGGACAACCGGCCGTTCCTGTACCTGTTCACGGACCGGATCCCTTCGCTCTACCTGATCACGCTCGGGTTGGTCCTGGTCGCCGGTCTCGTCGGCGTCGGGATCGCCGGCGGCGGTGCGTCGTACCGGCGGATGCGCCCGTACGCGGACCTGTTCCTGCTCGGGGCCGGGTTCATGCTGCTGGAGACGAAGAGCATCACCGGGTTCGCGTTGCTGTTCGGTACGACGTGGGTCGTGAACGCGATCGTGTTCGCCGGCGTGCTGGTGGCGGTGCTCGCGGCGGTCGAAGTGACCAGGCGGTTCAAGACACCACCGGTCAAGGTGATGTTCGCCGTACTGTTCGGCGGGCTCGCGTTGTCGTGGGTGTTCCCGGACAGCTGGCTGCTCGGGATGCCGGTCGGGTTGCGGGCGCTGGTCGCCGTACTGATCGCGTTCCTACCGATCTTCGCGGCGAACGTGATCTTCGCGAAACGGTTCACCGACACCGCCGACGGTACGGCGTCCTTCGGCGCGAACCTGCTCGGCGCGATGCTCGGCGGCTGCCTCGAGTACGCCGCCCTGATCATCGGCTTCCACGGCCTCCTGATCATCGCGGCCATCCTGTACGCCGGAGCCTTCCTCCTCACGCCGAAACTCCGCGCGGTCACGCGGAGCTAGCGTCCCGCGCCGCAGGTTCGCGTCCGCCGGACCGCGCGCTCGACAACCCGCCCCAAACCGGTTTGGGGCGCCTCGGGCCTTCGACCGGGGAGTGTCGCTGCCCGATTCGGGTAGGTAGGACTCCCCAAACCGGTTTGGGCTGCTAGGTTCTGATGTCTGGGTCGCTCGGACCTCCGCGAACACGGAGGTTGTGCAGATGGACGAGCTTGCCGGTTACTACCGTGAGCGTGCCGGTGAGTACGACGCGGTGTACGAGAAGCCGGAACGGCAGGAGGACTTGGCCCGTCTGCGGGCACTCCTGCCACCGCTCGTCGAAGGCCGTTCGGTCCTGGAAGTTGCCGCCGGCACCGGCTATTGGACGACCGCGCTGGCGAGCACGGCGCGGTCCGTGGTCGCGACGGACTTCAACGAGGAGCCGCTCGCCATCACACGGACGCGTTCCTACGGTTCGGCCGATGTGCGGTTCCGGACCGCGGACGCGTACGACCTCGGTGCGGTCGAGGGGCGGTTCGACGCGATCTTCGCGGGCTTCTTCTGGTCCCATGTTCTGCGGGCCGACGTACGGCGGTTCATCGAGGGGCTGCGGGAGCGGGTCGAGCCGGGTGGTGTGGTGATCCTCGCGGACAACCGGTACGTGGAGGGCAGCAACTATCCGATCACCCGGGCGACGGCCGACGGTGACACGTACCAGACCAGGCAGTTGTCGGACGGGCGCACGTTCGACGTGCTGAAGAACTTTCCGTCGCGGGAGGAGTTTGCGGTGCAGGTCGCGCCGGCTGAGGTGGAGTGGACCGAGTTGGCTTACTTCTGGCTGGCAACTGTCTGCTAGTTGGTACAGATTCGGCCCGTTTGCGGGGTCCTGGTCAGATTCTGCTGGCAGGATCTGAAGCATGACTTGGCTAGTGACTGGTGGTGCCGGATACATCGGGGCGCATGTGGTGCGCGCCTTCCGCGACGACGGGATCGACGTGGTCGTGATCGACGACCTGTCGAGCGGGAAGGCGGAGTTCGTCCCGGACGGGGTGCCGTTCGTGCAGGCGAACCTGCTGGACGGTACGGCGGTACGCCAGGCGCTGGAGGGTGTCGAAGGCGTCGTACATCTCGCGGGGTTCAAGTACGCCGGGGTCTCGGTGCAGCGCCCGCTGCACACGTACACGCAGAACGTGACCGCGATGGTGTCGCTGCTCGAAGCGATGGCGGACAAGGAGATCCGCAACCTCGTGTTCTCGTCCAGCGCCGGTGTCTACGGGACGCCTCGCGACGAGGTGGTGACGGAGGACACCGCGCCGGACCCGCAGTCGCCGTACGGCGAGTCGAAGCTGATCGGTGAGTGGCTGCTCCGCGACCAGGCGGCCGCGACGGAGCTGCACCACACGTCGCTGCGCTACTTCAACGTCGTGGGGTCCGGCGACCCGACGGTGTACGACGCGTCGCCGTACAACCTGTTCCCGATCGTCTGCGACCTGCTCGCGCAGGGCAAGGTGCCGCAGATCTACGGCACCGACCACCCGACCCCGGACGGTACGTCGGTCAAGGACTACGTGCACGTCGCCGACCTGGCCCGCGCCCATGTCGCGGCCGCCCGCGCACTCGAGGCCGGCAAGACCCTCGAGCCCGTCTACAACCTCGGCAGCGGCACCGGTACGTCGGTCCGCCAGATCATGGACGCCGCCCGCCGGGTCACGGGCATCGACTTCACCCCGACCGAGGGCCCGCGCCGCCCTGGCGACCCGTCACGCGTCGTAGCCAACGGTGACCTGGCCGCCCGCGACCTCGGCTGGCAGAACACGTTTTCCGTCGACGAGATGTTCGCCACCGCCTGGGAGGCCTGGCCGAAGGGTTAAGAGGTCGTGGTCGAGGATCCGCACCGGCTGTAGCCTTTGGCGCAGTTCACTGTGCTGCCCGTGCACCGGGCACCGATCGAGGGGTGCGATCCATGAGTTACGAGAGCCTGCCGCAGTTCCTGGCGAAGATCGACCTCTTCCAGGGGCTGTCCAAGGACACGCTGTCCGACCTGATCGAGCGTGGCACCACGCTGAAGGTTCCGGCCGGTAGTCATGTGGTCGAGCAGGGTGCGCACGACGCCGGCCTGCAGGTGGTGCTGGCAGGCTCGGCCGACGTGGAGGTCAACGGCGTCGTTCGTGAGCCGCTGGGCGTGGGGGGCTACTTCGGCGAGGTCTCGCTGATCGACGGCCTGCCGCGGTCCGCGACCGTGGTGGCCGGACCGGACGGGCTGACCACGTTCGCGCTGTCCGCGCTCGCGTTCGAGCCGGTCGTGAAGGAGAACCCGGAGGTCGCCCAGGCCCTGCTCAAGGCCCTGACCGCCCGGATCCGCAGCCTCGAGTCCGGAAGCTGAACCGATCCGACAGCCCGGGGGCGGCGCCATGACCGAGGAGCGCAAGGTCGTCACGGTGCTGTTCTGCGATCTCGTCGGCTTCACCACCGCGTCCGAGTCCGCCGACCCCGAGGACGTCCGGCGCTGGCTGGCGCCGTACCACTCGACCCTGCGGCAGACGGTCGAGCGGTACGGCGGGACGGTCGAGAAGTTCGCCGGGGACGCGATCCTGGCCGTCTTCGGCGCACCGCGGTCCCGGGAGGACGACGCCGAACGGGCGGTCCGGGCAGCCTTGGCGATCCTCGACGCGGTGCGGATGCTGCCGGACGGGCCGCTGGAGGTCCGGATCGGCATCGAGACCGGTGAAGCGCTGGTCCAGCTGACCGCGCGCCCCGAGCTCGGCGAGCCGTTCATCACCGGCATGGTGGTCAACCTTGCCGCCCGCCTGCAGTCCTCCGCGCCGATCGGCGCGGTCGTCGTCGGGCACGGCACCCACGAGGCGACGAGTCGCGTCTTCGGGTACGACGCGCTGGAACCCGTTGCGGCCAAGGGAATCAGCCGTCCGGTCGAACGCTGGCAGGCCGGCTCGCCGCGAGCCCGCTTCGGTACGGACGTCATCCGCGACCTCAGTACGCCGATGGTCGGCCGGCAGCGCGATCTGACCTTGCTGTGCACGGCGTTCGAGAAGGCCCTCGCAGAGCGGGTGCCGCAGTTCGTCACGCTGCTCGGCGAGCCGGGTATCGGCAAGTCGCGCCTGGTCGCGGAGTTCGGCGCCTGGCTGGATCAGCACGACGAGCTCGTCACCTGGCGCGAAGGCCGGTCGCTGCCGTACGGCGAGACGCCGTTCGGGCCGGTCGCCGAGATCTTCAAGGTCCAGGCCGGGATCCTGGACACCGACCCGCCGGCGCAGGCCGTGGCAAAGCTCGACGCGATCGTGCCGGACGGCGCGGACCGTGCGTGGCTGCGGGCCCGGGTCGGGCCGTTGGTCGGCGCCGATCGGTCCGCTCAACCGGGGTCGGCGACCCAGGAGGAATCGTTCGCGGCCTGGCGGCAACTGCTGGAGTCGTTCGCCGAGCAGTCGCCCGTGGTCCTGGTTCTCGAGGATCTGCACTGGGCGACGGACGCGATGCTCGCCTTCGTCGATCACCTGGCCGAATGGCTGACCGACCTGCCGCTGATGGTCGTCGTCACCGCCCGCCCCGAACTGCTCGAACGCGGGCCGCAATGGACCCGCGGCGTACAGAACTCCCTCACTCTGGGCGTCTCGCCGCTCACCGCGGACGAGACCGATCAACTCCTGACCGGGATGTTCGCCGGTCAGGACGTCCCGGACGAGACGCGTCGCCAGCTGGTACGCCGAGCCGACGGCAACCCCTTGTACGCCGAGGAACTCGCCCGGGTCGTGAATGACTGCGGCCCGGACCAGGCGGGCTCGGCCGACCTGCCGATCGGCATCGCGGCGCTGATCGCGGCCCGCCTGGACACCCTGGAGCCGGACCGCAAGGCCCTGCTCGCGGACGCCGCCGTGATCGGGCCGGTGTTCTGGGCCGAAGCCGTGGCGGCGCTGTCCGACCGTGATCCGGGCGAGGTGGTCCAGGCGCTGCAGGAACTGGCCCGCAAGGAGTTGGTGCGTCCGGTCCGGCGGTCGTCGATGCTCGGCCAGCGCGAGTACGCCTTCTGGCATGCGCTGACCCGGGACGTCGCCTACAGCCAGGTGCCGCGGGCGGCTCGGTCGGCGCGGCACCTCGCCGCCGCCGACTGGCTCGAGCTGCGTTGCGCTGCCTGTCAGGCCGAGACGCCGAACCTGATCGCCTACCACCTCAGCACGGCCCTGGACCTTGCCGCAGCACTGGGCGACCCGGATGCGGCCACGGCGATCGCTCCCCGGGCGCGGGAGTACCAGCTGATGGCCGCGGAACTGGCGATGGACCTCGACACCAACGAGGCGCTCGCCCTGCTCGACCGCGCGCTGGCCCTGAGCCCGGCCGGCGATCCGGAACGTCCCACGGTCCTGCTGCGCTGGGGCTGGGCGGCTTTCCAGGCGGGCCGCCTCGACGACGCCCAGGCGGCGTACCTCGAGGCGATCGCCGGATTCGAGGCGATCGGGGACATCCGCGGCGTCGCGCTCGCCTTACGCGCATCGACGTACTCGCTGAGCAACATGGAGGAGAGCCTGGCGACGGTCGACCGGGCGGTCGGAATGCTCGAGGCGCTCGGGCCGAGCGAGGACCTGGCGCTGCTGCTGTCGGGCCAGGCGAGCATCCGGGTGGTCGCGAGCCGCTATCAGGAGGCGATCGACTCGGCGAACTTCGCGCTGCGGATCGCGACCGAGCAGGGGTACGCCGTACCGCTCCGGGCCCTGGAGTCGCGCGGGCTCGCCCGGGTCGGCCTGGGTGACACCGGTGGGCTGGTCGACGTCAAGGAGGCGCTGACCGCGCTGCTCGAGGGCGGTCGGGGACGCGATGCGGCGGTGACGTGGCTGAACTACGGCTGGGTGCTGTGGCAGATCGAGGGGCCGGTGGTCGCCTTGGGCGAGCTGGAAGCGGCTCGCGAGTTCTCCGCCCGGCGCCGGTTGGCCGAGATGATGGAGCAGATCGGCTGTACCGTCCTGCAGTTGATGATCGAGACCGGCCGGTCGGCCGAGGTGATCGCGGCGTGCCGGGCCCAGCTCGAGCAGCCGTCCCCGGCGTTCACCCTGCTGCGGCGCATCGAGGTCCTCGGCGCGTTGGCGGTGGCGGAGGCCGAGGCCGGCCTTCCGGGCGCTCGCGATCACGCCGAGGAGGCGTACCGGCTGGCGGTGGAGGCGGGCTGGCCGGACATGATCGCCGTCGCGGCCTCGCCCGCGGCGACGACGCGTGCGCGCGACGGCGACCGGGACGGCGTCCTGGAGATCCTGCAGTTGCTCGCCTCGCTGGCCGGTCTGCACGGCAGCATCGAGTTCGATGTCCGCCTGCCGTCCTTGGTACGCGCGGCACTCGCCGCCGGTCACGCCGAGGCGGCGGCCGTCCTCGTGGACTTCGTGGAGCCGGTGCTGCCGATGCGCGAGTACTCGGCGACCACGGCTCAGGCGCTGCTCGCCGAACACCGCGGCGACACCGAGGCCGCGGCCGCCGGGTTCACCCGCGCCGCCGCGGACTGGGGTGCCTTCGGCAACAAACTCGAACAGGCCTACGCGCTCCGCGGCCTGCACCGCACTACAGGAGATCCGAGCGCCCTGGCACAAGCCGAGCAGCTGTTCAGAGCCCTGGATACTCCTTCTTGAAGGGGCCTGAGGTCGTCAGGTCGAGGACGCCAGGACCGGTGAGGACGCCGCCTTCTACCGGGAGGGTGTGGCCGGTGATCCAGGAGGCGTCGTCGGAGGCGAGGAAGGCGACCGCGGCGGCGATGTCCTCGGGCTCGCCGATGCGGCCGAGCGGGTACATCTTGCCGAAGCGTTCCAGGGTGTCCGGCTGGTTGTCCCAGTTCGGCGTCCGAATGGTGCCGGGGGCAACCACATTGAACCGGACGCCGAGTTCGCCGTACCGGGCGGCGTAGTTGACCGTCATCGCGATCTGACCGGCCTTGGCGGCGGAGTACTCGACGTTGCCGAAGGCAGCGATCCCGTTCACCGAGCTGATCGTGACCACGTTGCCACGGTTCTTCACCAGTTGCGGCAGTGCGGCCTGGATGCAGCGCGAGGCGCCGACCAGCGTGAGGTCCAGCTGCGCGTGCCACTCCTCGGCGGTGGCATCCTCGGGCACGGATCGCACGATGCACCCGCCGGCGTTGTTCACCACGACGTCCAGGCGACCGAACCGCTCGACCGCGGCCGCGACCGCCGCGTCGACGTCGTCCCGGTTCGTCACGTCGGCTCGGATGGCGAGCGCGTTTGAGCCGATCCCTTGCGCGACCTCGGCGAGCTTGTCTTCCTGCAGATCGGTCGCGACCACCGACGCGCCTTCGTCGGCCAGCCGCCGCGCGACCGCCGCACCGATGCCCTGCGCCGCTGCCGTGACCAGCGCAACCTTTCCCTCGAACCGCCGCACGTTATGCCTCCCCGTCGTCGATGCCGTCGAGCACTCGGTCGACCTTCTCGTCCGTGACCCGGCGCTCCACCTTGCTGGGGTCCAGGTTGCGGCAGAGCACGATCGAACCACCTCCGGCGATCACCCCGACCAGCAGGCCCAGGCCGTCGCGGTCCGTCAGGGTGCGTGCGGTGAGGATGCGGTCGCTGATCGGTTCCGCCGTACCGATCAGGTCCTCATGGGTGAGGTCGTCGTACGCCGGGGAGGCCGGCGTCGGCGGGTCGAACGGCACGAACACGTCCGGATGGTTGTAGACCTCGGCCCCGTAGTCCTGGATGCCGTCCGGAATCGGCTCGCGGAAGCGTCCGCCGAGCGGGAGCAGCGCGGAGGCGACGGTCTCGCGCTCACCGCGGATCGCGAAGTCCGGACCGGTGATCGCGAGGGTGCCGGTGCCGCTGGTGAGGGCTGCGCCGACCGACCAGGTGGACAGCGCCCAGACCACGCCGAGCCAGTGCGGCGGCAGGCCGATCGCGACGGTTTCGCCCGGCTCCAGGTCGTACTCGTCGACGAGCAGGTTGGCGGTCTTCGCGACCCAGTTCGCGGTGGTGACCGCGCTGAGCTCGATCCGTTCGCCGGTCGTGTCGTCGTAGTAGGTGAGGAACGGGGCGCCGCCGTCCCGACGGACCGCGGCCGCGAACAACTCGGGCAGGACTCGTGACATATGGCCCAGCCTACGGTTCGCGCGCCGACGTACGTTGGAGGCATGGTGCCACAGCTCGCGCTGCCCGAAGGCGGCGAATGGATCGTCATCCTCGTCATCGTCGTGCTGCTGTTCGGCGCCAAGAAGCTCCCCGAGCTGACCCGCAACGCGGCCCGCGCGATGAAGGAGTTCGACAAGGCCCGCCACGGCGACGACGAACCCCCAACCCAACTGCCCGCCACCCAAGCGCCGGCGTCAGCGACCCCCACCCCCGCGACGGATTCCGCGACTCCCACCCCCGCGACGGGTTCCGCGACTCCCACCCCCGCGACGGGTTCCGCGACTCCCACCCCCGCGACGAGTTCCGCGACCTCCACCCCCGCGACGGGCGCTGCCGTCTCCAACCCCGCGCCGCAGGCACCGGTTGACGGGTCAGGTGGGCGGGTTGACCTCGAGAGCGGCCGCTCGGAGGGCGGCGGCCAGTAGGGCTGTCGGCTCCGGGAGTCTGCCAGGGAGCCGGGCGAGGATCGTACGGCGTAACTCCTGCGGCCCGCCCCGGACCGTGACCACCCGAACACCGGGTGGCACCGCGGAAGCCATCGACGCGGAGATCGTGGTGAGCCCCGCGCCGGCCGCGACCAATTGGAGCTTCGCGAGCCAGTCGCGGACCGTGTGCGCGATCACCGGCCGCTCGTCCAGCCCCGGCCAAACCCCCATCCACAGCTCACTGCTCGACGCCGGCCCGGCGATCCACCGCTGACCGCGCAGGTCGGCGACGTCCACCGAGTCGTGCGCCGCAAGCGGATGCCCGGTCGGAACCGCCAGCCGCAGGCTCCGCTCCGCGAGAGTCTCCAGCCTCAACGCGGGCGACTCGGCGTCCGGCGGCCGGAACGGCGGAGCGGACGCGATCACCGCGAGATCGATCGTCCCGGCCCGCAACGCCCGGACCAGCGCGGGCGTGGATCCCTCCCGCGTCGTCACGGTGATCGCCGGGTGCGTCCGACGTACCGCGCTGATTGCCCGTGGCAACAAGATCGCGCCGGCGCTCGGGAACCAACCCAGCCGTACGGTCCCGCCCGCGACCGGGAGGCCGGCCAGTTCGCGGGCGGTGGCGTCGATCTGGTCGAGGACGGTGGCAGCGTTCCGGAGTACCACCTGTCCTGCGGCGGTGAGGACGACGCCTTCGCGGCGGCGCTCGAGGAGCTGGTTGCCGGCGGCGCGTTCGAGGGTGGCGATCTGGCGGGAGACGGCCGACTGCGTGTACCCGAGCGCGGTGGCCGCGGCCGTGAACGTGCCGCGTTCGGCGACCTCCCGGAACACGCGCAGCGCGACCAGCGAGACGTCGGTGAAGTCCATGACATCTACGCATACCACGTGTGCGGAACTTTCGTTGGAGTCATACCGGTCACGGACCTACGTTGGCCACATGACAGAACAACGCATCGCCTTGGTCACCGGCGCGAACCAAGGCATCGGATATGCACTGGTGGAAGAGCTCGCACAGCGGATGAACCCGGAGGACTTGGTCCTGCTCACCGGCCGGAATCCGGAGCGGGTCGCGGCCGCGGCAGCTCGAGTGGAAGGAAGGGCGCGGGTCGAAGGGCGCGCGCTGGACGTGACCGACGGGGACGCTGTACGGCGGCTGGCAGCCGAACTGGAGGCCGTGGACATCGTGGTGTCCAACGCGGTCGGGCCGTTGGAGCCTGGGGCGACGCCCGTGGAACAGGTTGACGAGTTCGTCAACGTGGCGAACCTCGGCGCGCAGTACATGCTCCGGGCGTTCGGGCCGATCCTGCGGCCTGGGGGACGGCTGATCGTCGTCGCCAGCTCGCTCGGGACGCTGGAGCAGTTGCCGGAGCACCTGTGGGGACGGTTCGACGGGGCCTCGCTGGAGGACGTCGAGAAGGTCGTGGAGGAGTGGCGGACGGCGGTCCACGACGGTACGGCGCAGGCGCAGGGCTGGCCGGAATGGATCAACCTCCCGTCGAAGGTGGCGCAGGTCGCGGCGGTACGTGCGGTCGCGGCCGAGCGACGGGAGCGGGATCTCGCCGAGAACACCCTGGTCGCGTCCGTCTGCCCGGGGCTCGTCGACACGCGCGCGTCCCGTCCGTGGTTCGACGACTTCAGCCAGGCGAAGTCGCCGGCCGATGCCGTCGTACCGATCGCCGACCTGATCCTGACCGACCACGTCGACCCGGCCCAGTACGGCGAGCTGGTCCGCGACGGTCAGGTGGTCGCCTGGAAGGCGTCTGTTCCTCGGTAAGCTCATCGCATGCTGATCCTGGCCGGCCTGGGCCTGATCCTGGTGCTGACCATCGCCACCGGCTACTTCGTCTCCCAGGAATTCGCGTACGTCGCTGTCGACCGGAGCCGCCTGCGGACGCTGGCCGAGGATGGGAACACGGCCGCGGCGCGAGCGCTGAAAGTCACCGGGCGACTGTCGTTCGTCCTGTCCGGAGCGCAGGTCGGCATCACGATCACCGCCCTGCTCGCCGGGTACTTCGCCGAGCCGTACCTCGGTGAAGGCCTCGAGAACGTACTCGGCGCGGCCGACGTACCGGAGGCTGTGAGCAGGTCGGTCTCGGTGATCCTGGCGTTGCTGCTGGCAACGATCATCCAGATGGTGCTCGGCGAACTGGCACCGAAGAACCTGGCGATCGCGAAGTCCGAGGCCATCGCGCTCCGGCTGGCCCGCTCGACACTGCTGTACCTGACCGTCGCCGGTCCGCTGATCCACCTGTTCGACTCGGCCTCGAACCGGATCCTCCGCCGCGTCGGCATCGAGCCGGTCGAGGAACTGCCGCAGGGCGCGACCGCGCAGGAGCTCGACCGGATCATCGAGACGTCGTACGAGCAGGGCCTGCTGGACGAGGACACGATGCGGCTGCTGGACCGCGGCCTCGACTTCCGCGGCCGGACCGCCGGCGAGGCGATGGTCCCGCGGGTCGACGTGGTCACCGTGCACCGCGACGCGCCGCTGACCCGGGTCGTCGAGCTGCAGGACACCGGGCACAGCAGGTTCCCGGTGATCGGGGCCTCGGTCGACGAGGTGATCGGTGTGGTCGCGATCGGCGAGGTGGTCGAGCTCGAACCGGCCGACCGTGCAACGATCGCCGTCGGCTCGCTGGCGTCGCCGCCGGTCGCCGTACCGTCGACGCTGCCACTGCCGGGTGTCCTGGATCGGCTGCGGGTCGCGCGCCGGCAGTTGGCGATCGTCGTCGACGAGTACGGCGGGTTCGCGGGCATCGTGACGCTCGAGGACATCGCCGAGGAGCTGGTCGGCGAGATCCGCGACGAGGACGACCTGCCGGAGACCGGGCCGGTGCAGGGCGGCGACGGGTCGTGGGTGTTGCCTGCTCGGTGGCGGGTCGACGAGGTCGCCGAGGCGACCGGCGTACAGCTGCCGGAGAGCGACGACTACGAGACGGTGTCCGGGCTGGTGATGGCGCGGCTCGGCCGGATCCCGGACATCGGTGACTCGCTCGTCATCGAGTTGCCGCACCGGATCGACCACGACGGGCGGCCGGTTCCGCCCGAGTACGTGCGTCTCACGGTGCAGACCATCGAACGCCGGGTGCCGGGCATCGTCGTGATGGAGCGGGTCGCATGAGTACGACGCTCGCTCTGATCATCTCCGCCGTACTGCTGGCGTTGAACGGGTTCTTCGTGGCCGCCGAGTTCGCGTTGGTCGCGTCCAAACGGCACCGGCTCGAGGAGGCGGCGGCGTCCGGCAGCCGCTCGGCCCGCGCCGCGATCGCCGGCGTCAGCGAGCTGTCCTTGATGCTCGCGGGCGCACAGCTCGGGATCACGTTGTGTACGCTGGGCCTTGGCTCGCTGAGCGAACCGGCTGTCGCGCATCTGCTGCATCCGCTCTTCGAGCTGGCGCATATCCCGGAAGGTGTCGGGCATGTGATCGCGCTGATCATCGCCGTCGCCGGGATCGGTCTGCTGCACGTCCTGCTCGGCGAGATGGCGCCGAAGTCGTGGGCGATCAGCAACCCCGAACGAGCGGCGCTCGCGCTGGCGTTGCCGTTCCGCGGGTTCACCTACGTGTTCCGCCCGCTGCTGAGCGTTCTCAACTGGATCGCCAACCTGTGCGTCCGGCTGGTCGGCGTGACGCCGCAGAACGAGATCGCCAACGCACACGGCCCGGACGAGCTGCGGCTGCTGATCGAGTCCTCGCGCGAACACGGAACCCTCGAACAACCCGAGCACGAACTGCTCACCGCGATGCTCGCGTTGCAGAACACCACCGTCGGCCAGGTCATGACACCGCTCGCCGAACTGTCCACGGTCCCGGCGTCCGCGTCGGCCCGCGAGGTCGAGCTGACCAGCCGCCGCGAGGGCCACTCCCGCCTCGCCGTGGTCGGCCCGCGCACCGACGGATCCACCGGGATCTGCGGCATCGTGCACGTCCGCGACGCGGCCCGCGTAACCACCGCCGGCGACACCACCAGCCGCGCCTCGGACCTGATGACCGTCGCCCTCGAACTCGGCGACAACACCCCGGTAGCGAAGGCGATCCGCACCATGCGCGACGAACGCGCCCAACTAGCAGTCGTCTGCGGCGGCAACACCGCAATCGGCGTAGTAGCCCTAGAGGACCTCCTAGAAGAAGTAATCGGCGAATTCGACGACGAAACCGACCCCATAATCACCGCCACCCACCCCACCCCACCCAACTAACCCCACCCCACCCCACCCCCACCTCGCGCGACCCACCTCGCGCGACCTGCACCGCGCGACCTGCACCGCGCGACCTGCACCGCGCGACCTGCACCGCGCGACCTGCACCGCGCGACCTGCACCGCGCGACCTGCACCGCGCGACCTG